>NZ_JACJPT010000140.1:0-11831 GCF_014696195.1 Sphaerospermopsis sp. FACHB-1094
CTGTTGCTTTGACTGCTCCTGCAATCAACGGTTAATCTGAAACTGGGTTTAATAAGCTTAGTTAAATAAGAAAATACCCTCCAGAAATGGGGGGTATTTTTTTGTCAGAATCAGGATATCCAGGATTTAAGGATGTACAGGATGGAAATTTTAAGGAGTTTCAGGAAGGTAGGAATTATTACATATTTTACGTTTTAGTTACTGCAAAAGTAAATGTTAAATAATTTTGATGGGATGTTTTTCTGGAATACCCATGTTTGATAAACTTAATAAACAAAATGGTATAAAATTACCTTAATAACGGTTGATGGAGATTTGACTTGACCAAAAACAGGATTAGACTACAAGCAAATGAGATTAAGCCCAGGTTGCAACTTTTAAAAAAGAAAGCTTTATTGATAGAACCTAAGTTAGCAGATAGGATTAGAGAAATTGGAATGACACTATCTAAATATAAAAATGAACTTCTAGATAAAAAACGATTTTTATTAGACTTCCTGAATGAATTTTATTATGATATTGAAACTTATCTATTTCTAACTTGCAGGATGGACAACCCAACCCTGATTTTCTAAATAAGCAGCAGCGATGGAATAACACTCTATCATGTTGGGGTATTAAAAGGGCTTTATTGGTTGCTCATGATGATCAAGTGAACAGTCCAAACAATCTACTCAAGTTAGCTGATGTTATGCTAAAAGAGAGTAGCGATCGCCCGACTAATTTTATTGCTGTTATACCTTTTCCTGGATAGTATTATGACTAACGATGTAAAGATTTATAATCAGTCCAGTTCTGAGATAGATTGGAAGTATCTAGAAGCATCACAGCAGTTGCAACTAGATAAGCAAAATTATGGTGCTGATTATATTCATCTTTATGTTGATGATATAGAAGGTGATTGGCTGGAAAATTGGGATTGGGAAGATGATTTAACAGATTATATTGATGCTTTTTATCATCATTGTGAACAGGGTAATTATCAATTTGCTTTTGATACTTTAAAGGTTTGTGATGATTTATTGCATCAACCGGAAAATTATGAAAAGGGTTTAGAGGTTTATGGTTATTTGTTTGAAAGGTTAGAGTTAGAATGTGCAAAACAAACTGATGTAAATAACCAAGAAATTTTGAAAGAAGCAAAACACCGCATTTTTATATTGCGAAATAATGGGCAAATGGAAAATATGATATGATAGTCAATGTTTTAGTAAACAAGGAAAGTTTATTTTATGTCCTATAAAGTTAGTATTGTCATTGAAAAAGATGAACATGGATATTATGCTTATTGTCCTGAACTTCCTGGTTGTCAATCTGAAGGTGATTCATTAGAAGCAGTACAAGCAAATATCAAGGAAGCAGTTGAATTATATATAGAAACATTATCAGAATTTGAGAAGATGTTTTAAATTTATTTTTGTCTGAATCAGGATGTCCAGGATTTAAGGATTTACAGGATGGGAATTTTTATGATTAAATTTTATTCATTTTTATTTTCATTCATGAAATCAACATATTCACGCCACGCTGTAGAGGTTGTTTCTTGAAGATCAATTTCTAAATAATTTTCTCTAATGTAATTCAGCAATTCATCAAATACTGATTCAAGCTCTCTTAAAGCTTTTTCAATATCATTCCAATCTTTTTGTTGTTTGTCGGTTAATGGCATATAGTCATGAACTTGAAAAAAGAGACAACGACCTGGTGGAAAATGATAATGTTCACCGTATGAAAGAGTTTTACCCCATGTAACATGAACTTTCTCTACTAAGTCTTTAAGTTTATCATCATAATGGTGGTAGTTTCCGCTCGTCAATTTTCCTTCAAAAGTGTTATAAAAGTAGAATATTTCAGTATAAACTTTTTGTGGAGCTTCGTTTATATGGTTCTTAATACTCGTTATATGAATTGTTTCCAGAATAGTTTGAATAGTGGAAATGTCACGCTTACGCTTTATTTCTTCTGGGGTAAGTTCAGCTTTGTATTTTGGTTTATTCGGCGATTTTTCAATAATTAGTTTTAAGGCTTCATGAATTTTCTGGCTGAGTTGTTTTTGATTTCCTTGCAACTGCTTTTCTGTAAAATATTCTGCTTTAGGACTTGAATTATAGTCAGTAATGCGATTGACAACTATATCAAAAGGTGCATCTTTTAAATCACCATAGGATGTATTGAATAACATAATTAGGGGTTGCTGAGAAAGTCTTTCCGTGAGGGCATAGGAGTCAGGAGTCAGGAGTCAGGAGTCAGGAGGAGATTTGAAAATTTCTTTGCCATCTCTTGAAATCCCCAAAAATGCACACTTTTTCCGGTATACCCTTCAAAACCCTTGCACTAATTTCTGTGTTTATCAGCCTCTAACCTTTGATATATCAAGGTTTTAGGTTTATTCAGCAAACCCTAATTATTCTCTCCCAACCAAGAAGCGCAATTGCATATCCTAGTTCAATCATTACATTTGGGTTGGGAACAGTTCTTACTTCTTGTGGCTTTTTTCTACCTTCTGTAGCTTGCAGGTTTTTGATAGCTTCTATAACTTCTTTATTAATTGTAGTTATGTCACAAATAAAGGCATCAGCAGATGCAATTTTATCAAAAATAGCGGATGGTATATGAGGGCTTCCAGGTAGATCACGTGTTGCTTCATCTAAAGTAATACGTAAATCAATTTCTTTAAACTCATTTTCCAGTTTATTGCTCGCTATTCCGATAGCCCCTTTAATTACTCCTTGGTTAGTTTCTTTTGGTAAATCAGATTGCCAAGAGTAGAATACTGTAAACTGCATCATAATGTATATTTTTGGAAGTTTCTTTATATCATAACCATTTTACATCACGGTTTGTAATTTGCATAATCAACATAGCGTTAACAATGCCAATCTCAATTTAAAATACATTTGGCAAATTGACAAATAATGTTATATCATATAAATGATTTACCTAAATAAAATAAATTGAACCAGATTGTTTATTCCATCAAAAAAATCCTTGAACTATGAAAACAATGAAATCTCAACGTAAAGTGCTGTTATCTCATGGTGAAGATGGGTATTTTGTTGTTGAAGTACCCAGTTTACCCGGTTGTATTAGTCAGGGTAAAACCCGTGAGGAAGCTTTAGCTAATATTGAAGAAGCAATATCTCTATATATTGAAGTTTTACAAGATAGAGGTGAACCTGTTCCAGAAGATACAGTTGAGGTAGTGTTGGTGTGAGTAAATTACCTATTGTCTCAGGTTTAGAGTGTGTGAAAGCATTAGAA
The DNA here is from genome assembly GCF_014696195.1 of Sphaerospermopsis sp. FACHB-1094. NCBI lineage: Bacteria > Bacillati > Cyanobacteriota > Cyanophyceae > Nostocales > Aphanizomenonaceae > Sphaerospermopsis > Sphaerospermopsis sp. FACHB-1094. The sequence goes on from NZ_JACJPT010000140.1 coordinate 3,262, forward strand.
AAAATCGGCTTTTTTGTAGATAGACAAAGAGGAAGTCACATTATATTGGTTCGTGAAGAACCGAGAACTACAATATCTGTACCAGATCATAAAGAATTAGATAGGGGTACTTTGCGAGGAATTATTCGACAAGCAGGTTTAAGTGTAGATGAATTTATTGAATTATTGTGACACAGCAATAAAGGCATGATCTCTGGTACAACACCATGTAAAATACATAATTCAGACTGTATTTCCTCAACAACATGGGTAGCACATTTGGTCATCTTTTCCGAATCACGACTTTTGGCGAATCTCACGGGGGTGGTGTGGGTGTTATAATTGATGGTTGTCCCCCACGACTGGAAATTTCCCCGGAAGAAATTCAATTTGAACTAGACAGAAGACGGCCAGGACAAAGTAAAATCACAACACCCCGCAAAGAAGCAGACACCTGTGAGATATTGTCAGGGACATTTGAAGGTAAAACCCTGGGAACACCCATCGCAATTTTAGTCAGAAATAAAGATACCCGTTCCCAAGACTACGATGAGATGGCGCAAAAATACCGTCCTTCCCATGCGGATGCTACCTATGATGCAAAATATGGATTTAGAAATTGGCAAGGTGGCGGAAGGTCGTCAGCGCGTGAGACAATAGGGAGAGTAGCTGCTGGTGCGATCGCTAAAAAAATTCTCCGTCAAGTTGCAGGTGTAGAAATTATCGCCTATGTTAAACGCATCAAAGACTTAGAAGGAAATGTTGATACAAACACCGTCACCTTGGAAGATGTAGAAAGTAACATTGTGCGTTGTCCCGATGGGGAAATTGCCAACCAAATGATAGAGTTAATTGAAAAAACTGGTAGAGATGGTAACTCTATTGGTGGTGTAGTTGAATGTGTGGTGCGGAATGTTCCCAAAGGTTTAGGAGAACCGGTTTTTGATAAATTAGAAGCAGACTTAGCAAAAGCAGTCATGTCACTTCCTGCAAGTAAAGGTTTTGAAATTGGTTCAGGTTTTGACGGAACATTATTAACAGGGTTTGAACATAACGACGAATTTTATATTGATGAAAACGGAGAAATTAGAACATTAACGAACCGTTCTGGTGGTATTCAAGGAGGAATTTCTAACGGCGAAAATATTATTTTACGAGTTGCTTTCAAACCAACCGCAACTATTAGAAAAGAACAAAAAACCGTCACTAAAGAAGGAGAAGAAACGGTTTTAGCAGGAAAGGGAAGACATGATCCTTGTGTGTTACCCCGTGCTGTTCCTATGGTTGATGCGATGGTAGCTTTGGTTTTATGCGATCATCTTTTAAGGCATCATGGACAGTGTAAGTTATTGTAGAGATTTGGAAATTCAGAACTTACAAAATAACTGAAAATCTCTCTCAAACTCTCTTTTCTTCGCTTCCTACCCTTCGGGAACACCTTCGGTGAACGTGTCTTCGTGGTTCATTTGTAGGAAATAGAAGAAAACGAACCGCAAAGGACACAAAGAACGCAAAGGAAAGAGGTTAGAAGAGGAATTTTTAGTTAGTCCTGTATGATATCTTACTTAATTGAGATGAATACTGAATAAAAATTTTTTGCTTGAGTTCTTTCTTTGTGAACTTTGCGTACTTTGCGGTTAGTTATAAATTAAAATTCATGCCTCCCATCATCTTACCTCCTCCTCTAAAACCCGGTGATTTATTGCGCGTTATTGCTCCTAGTGGTGCGTTAAGAGAATTTGCAGCTTTTGAAAAAAGTCTAGAAATTTGGAAAGCGCACGGTTACAATATCCAAATTAGCGATAATCTAGAAAGTAGACATGGTTATCTTGCCGGTACTGATGATCACCGTCGTCAACAACTGGCCGCAGCATGGCATGATCCAGAATGTCGCGGTATTATCTGCTCTAGGGGTGGTTTCGGTAGTACCCGCATTTTGGAAAATTGGACTTGGGAACAAAAAACGGCTGATCCTAAATGGTTGATCGGTTTTTCTGATATCACAGCCCTGCTTTGGAGTCTCTATAAAGTTGGTATTTCTGGTGTGCATGGTCCCGTACTCACTACCCTCAAAGATGAGCCAGAATGGTCAATAAAACGGTTACTTGATATTTTAGCAGGTCGAGCGATCGCACCTTTAAAGGGTAATGGTTGGGGTGGTGGTACAGTGACAGGGGTGTTACTTCCTGGTAATCTCACAGTGGCTACCCATCTTTTAGGTACACCACTTTTACCGGATCTAGATGGTGTAATATTGGCTTTGGAAGATGTGACAGAACCACCCTATCGAATTGATCGGATGTTAACTCAATGGCGGTTAAGTGGTATGCTATCTAAGGTTCGCGGTATTGCTTTGGGAGGTTTTACCAAGTGTGATGCACCTCCGAATATACCCAGTTTGAGTATAGAGGAGGTTTTGGGCGATCGCTTATCTGATCTCAATATTCCCATTGTTTCCGATTTACCCTTTGGTCATGATAGCCCTAATGCAGCTTTACCTGTGGGGGTACAAGCAACATTAGACGCAGATCAGGGAATATTAGAAATTATTCCTTAAATTAACTCCATTTGCGATAACAACGAGCAGTAATTAAATAAGGATGAAAAACTTCTACAAATTTAGTTTGTAATGTCTGAAAAAACCTATCTAGCAATTCTGGTTCATCATGGTGAAAAGGATATTCTTGATTAAAACCTTTAAAGAAATACCAATTCATAATGATTTTTCCTGCATCATCTAAAGACTGATGGAATGTAAGTAATTGTTGAATAGGATCTGGTAAATGTTCTAAAACATCAAAACAAACAATAGTATCAAACATTTCTGAACTAGGCATTTCTTGACACAAAATTATTTTTTTGTCTAACCCTAATTGTTTAGCTCGATATTCGACAAACTCGCAATTAATCGGATTAATATCAAAATAAAACACCTCTTTAACATTTGGCGAAAGTGCAGCACCAATAGCATGAGTACCAATTCCCCCACCAAAATCTAATACCCTACCTTGAGCATATTTGGCAATTAATAGTAAAGTATTACCAATATAATCATGACTGTTTAAATGCCATGCTCCAAGCTCAAAAAGATACTCATTTTTTACCTGATCCTGATAGAAAGCTGTGGCTTTTTCCCAGTCAAAATCTTTATGGCCTAACTCAGCCATTTCTTTTTGACCAGCAGCTAATTTACTTTCTAATGTTTGCTCATCCAAACTTAAAAATTCCTGGAGATGTTGCTTTAAACTAAAAGCATCTTCCCAAAAGCTATTTAAAAAAGATGGAATAGGTGGTGTGATCATATTTTTCTACCTGCTGAATACAATAATTTAGCTAAATCATGCGTAATATTTGATATTATGCCTAAAAGCACATCAATTTCACAATTGTATCGGAAATTGACCTAAACTGCTGCATAGTCATAAGTACACACTCTAGCCTAAGTGCTGTATCTTCGTATTTTTAACATATTTTCATTGACAGGAGATCAAAATGCCTAGTGTTCAGGAAAACTTAAATAAATGGTCTAACTACGATTGGAAAGATCAGGGTAATGAATGGTCGAGTTCATGGGGTGGAACAGATAACTGTTTTTTTGGAACTATACATCCGCGAATTAAAACCTTTATTCCTGAGACAAAAACAGGAACAACAATATTAGAAATAGCTCCTGGTTTTGGACGTTGGACACAATATTTAAAGGATTATTGTCAAGATTTAATTATCGTAGATTTAACTGAAAAGTGTATTGCCGCTTGTCAAGAACGCTTTGCAGATTGTTCTCACATTACATATCATGTCAATGATGGAAAATCATTAACCATGATTGAAGATGAATCTATTGATTTCGTTTTTAGTTTTGATTCCTTAGTCCATGTGGAAAAAGATGTCATTAAATCCTATTTACAACAGATAGCCCTGAAACTTAAACCCAATGGTGTAGGATTTATCCATCATTCTAACTTGGGCAATTATCTCAATCCCGCTACTGGAAAGCTAGAGGTAGAAAACATTCATTGGCGAGCAGAAAGCATGAGTGCTAAACTATTTGAGCAATACTCCCAAGAGGCTGGCTTACAATGTTTTCACCAAGAAATAGTTAATTGGTGTGGCGATATTTTGTGTGATTGCTTTTCCTTAATTACACCAAAAAACTCTCAATGGAGTCAACCCAATCATGTAATTGAAAATCCGAATTTTGGTGCAGAAGCTCAACGTTTACGCCAAGTATCATAAAATAATTGGAGGTAAGCAAGATGCTTACCCCAAAAGATTTTGAATATTTTGCTGTCATATCATGTTCAGTAAAAACAGATAAGGAATAAGCAAACTATTGATTTTTTCTTATCTGTGTAAAATCTTCTCAAACCATTGTTCTACACGAGCGCCCATTGCCGCCAAAGAATATAAACTCTCTGCTTGCTGGCGACAATTTTGACGATCAATAGTGTGTACCCGTTTAACAGCATCTATTAAACCTTGTACACTATCTGGCTCAACCAAAAACCCAGTTTTGCCATCTTCCACTATTTCCACTAAACCGCCCCGACTATAAGCAATCACCGGTACTCCACAAGCTAAAGATTCTAAACCTACAGTGGGGAAAGCGTCTATCCAGTGGGGAGTAGCTAACATAGCTTGACATTCCCTCAGTCCCGCTTGTAATTCGTTTGTAGAGACAAATCCTTGGTAATCTATCTGTGCATCGGGATACGCTTGACGAACTTGCTGCCAATATTCCTCATTTTGCATCAAACCAAAGATTTTTAGAGGCATTCCTAAAGTATTTGCTGCTGCTACCGCATCTTCTAAACCTTTTTCTGGTGCTATGCGGCCTACCCAACCTAAGCTATTACCAGGTTGATCACAAAACTGATACAAAGACAAGTCTAATCCATTAAATAAACAAACACATTCATCAGGGCAAGGAAAAGTTGCAGCTTGTGTTTTTGAGTGAACACCAATAGCATGAGGAAACTGAGTTGCTACCTTGGCAATCATGTCATCCATCGCATTCAGTAAAGAACTCATACTAATTAAATGGGCTACTGGACGAGGAAAAAATTGCGTTAAATATAATGGCAACCAATCATAGCTAAAATTCAAAATTAAATCATAATTTCCCTGTACTTGATAAGCATAACTCCACATATTTGCTAAAACTGAATTTGTGGGAATGCCAATTTCTGCATCATACTTTTGATCTTGGGCGGCATTTTGTGTATTTCCGGGTATTTCTATCAAAGGTAACGAACCACTGCGAGAACCTGCTGGTGCAACAATATCTATTGTGTGTCCTCTTTGCTGCATTGCTTTGACAATATTGGGGAGGGTGACTTCTATTCCACCACCTAACCCTGAACCCAAAGCACCAACACCTGTGGACATAAATAATAATTTGTAAGTCGGTTGACTCATCATTAATATCCTCAATTAAAAATTGCAGTTATCATCATACATGAGTAACTCTACAAATTAAATAGGAATACTATATTTTTGTGATAATTTTTCAGCCTCCAGTGATTAATTATTTTTGCTTTGACATCGGGTAATTAATTTACCAATCTGAGTTTTATATATTGCGGCTTTGATTAAATGCGTGCAAGCATGATATATGTAGCCATTTAATTAGGCTATAAAATTTTGAGAGTTAATGAATATAAATCACAAATTACGATATATAATGATCAAGTGAAAATCCCTAATAAATCAGCAATTTTCTCAGCCACCAACATGAAATTTATCAGGATTCGGTTTTTTAATTCCACTCAGAGGATGTTCACAACGGTAATCATCTTGATTTCTTGTTTCCTATTTCTATTTAGTTGTCAGCAGAATATTCAAAAAGATAATAATATCATTCATGTGACTTTATGGCAAGGAATTAACCCGCCAGTGAATCGGGATGTATTCAATAAATTAGTAGATCAATTTAATCAGGAAAATTCTCATATTCATGTAGACTCAATTTTCACAGGTACACCAGAGGAACAATTACCGAAAATATTAACCGCAGTGGTAGGTAATGCGGCTCCAGATATTTTAAATTTTTCTGCCCAAATAACTGGACAGTTAGTAGAATTAGGAGCAGTTGAACCTTTAGATGATTGGTTTAATCAATCAGCGGCCAAATCGGAAATTTATCCGCAAGTGATAGAGGAATTACAATTAGATGATCACCTCTGGTCAGTTCCTCTTTATACTGCTAATCTGGGCATTTTTTACCGAAATGATTTATTTAAAAAAGCGGGAATTAGTGAAACTCCTAAAAACTGGCAAGAATTAAGGGAAGTTGCCAAAAAATTAACTATTGATCGCAACGGCGATCAACGTCCAGAACAATATGGAATTTTATTACCTTTGGGCAAGCAAGAATGGACTGTTTTTAGTTGGTTTCCCTTTTTATTAGGTGCAGGTGGTGAAATATTAAATAATAACCATCCTAATTTAAATAATCCAGATGCTATTCAAGCATTACAATTTTGGCAAGACTTAATTAAAGATGGTTCAGCAACTCTTTCTCCCCCGGAAAGAGGCTATGAAGAAGATGCTTTTATTCAAGGTCGTGTAGCGATGCAAATTACTGGACCCTGGACTTATATTAAAAACTCTAATGTTGATTTTGGTGTGTTTCCCATTCCTGAAAATAAAGTACGGGCGACAGTCATAGGTAATGGCAATTTTTATTTAATGAAAACTACACCAGAAAAACAAAAAGCGGCTTTGGAATTTTTAGAGTTTGTTGTCAGTAAACAATTTCAAACCGAATGGGCAATGGGTACTGGTTTTTTACCTGTAAATATCAAATCTGCACAAAGCCCAGAATACCAAGAATATCTCAAATCCAGACCTTGGTTAAAAGTGTTTGTAGACCAAATTCCTGTGGCTGGTTCTCGACCTACAATAGCTGGTTATAGTCGCATTTCTGATAGTTTAGGTAGAGCAATAGAAGCTACATTACTAGGTAAATCTTCCCCTGAAGCCGCCCTAAAACAAGCTCAGGAACGGTTAGAAGTGATTTGGGGAGAAAAATAGGTGATTGGTCATTGGGGACTGGGGAGAAATATTTACCTCCTGACTCCTGACTCCTGACTCCTCAATTATCAATTTTAACGTTTTATTAAGTTAAGTAAAGCAAGTGTTAGAGCTTTTGGAGGATAGGACTCAAGCGTAATCTGAGGATGATAAGCTAAACAGTGAAATATAAAAGTGACTTAGGATGTAGTGTTAAATGGGTGTTTCCTCAACAGTTCCTCTCCTCCTTAGGGCTGCACGCGGTGAAAAAGTAGATCGTCCCCCTGTATGGATGATGCGACAAGCGGGGCGCTATATGAAAGCGTATCGGGACTTGCGGGAGAAATATCCTTCTTTTCGGGAACGCTCAGAAATTCCTGAAGTTGCGATCGAAGTTTCCCTGCAACCTTGGAAAGCTTTTCAACCCGACGGCGTAATTTTGTTTTCCGATATTGTCACCCCCTTACCTGGTATGGGTATTGACATGGATATTGCGGAAGGGAAGGGACCGATTATTTTTTCGCCCATTCGCACACAAGCACAAATTGATAACCTGCGTCCCCTAGATCCTGAAGCTGCTTTACCGTTTATTAAGACCATTTTGGGGTCTTTACGGCAAGAAGTCGGCGATAAGTCAACGGTTTTGGGTTTTGTGGGCGCTCCTTGGACTTTGGCGGCCTATGCAGTGGAAGGTAAAGGTTCTAAAACCTATTCCATCATTAAAAACATGGCTTTCTCAGATCCAAAAATTCTGCATCAGCTATTAACTAAGTTGGCTGAGTCCATTGCTGATTATGTGCGTTATCAAATTGATTGTGGCGCTCAAGTGGTGCAGATGTTTGATTCTTGGGCAGGACAATTAAGCCCCCAAGACTATGATACCTTTGCTTTACCTTACCAAAAAATGGTGTTTGATTTGGTGAAACAAACTCATCCTGACACACCGTTAATTTTGTTAGTGACTGGTAGTGCAGGACTTTTAGAAAGAATGGCTACCTCTGGTGCAGATATCCTGACTATTGACTGGACAGTGGATATGGCAGATGCACGCAGAAGACTGGGTAAAGACGTGAAAGTACAGGGTAATCTTGATCCGGGTGTGTTATTTGGTTCTAAAGAATTTATCCGCGATCGCATTTTGGACACTGTTCGCAAAGCCGGCGACTGGGGACATATTCTTAATTTGGGACATGGTGTATTACCAGAAACACCAGAAGAAAATGTCGCTCATTTCTTTGAAACTGCCAAAAATCTCAACGCTTTGGTTTAGTTTCTGGTTTATTGGGTGGGTTTTTTACCCACCTAATTTTTAGGGAACGCAGATAAACGCAGATGAACGCAGATGAGGAAATATCTGTTATGTTTCAGTAAGTTAACAGCTATATCCTGTGCATCTTTTAATCCTGGTTATCCCTTCCTAAATCTCTGTTTTGAAAATCTGTTCTAAACGATTAGTTTGATTTTCTGCTTCTTTGAATCCCACATTCCGCACCCTGATCTGGCACATAGAGAAATTACGGAAATAAGAAAGGAAACTGAGCCTAAAAAATCACATATTAGCGAAAAAATACATTGTT
>NZ_JACJPT010000141.1:0-11728 GCF_014696195.1 Sphaerospermopsis sp. FACHB-1094
ACAATGGTAATTTCATTACTGATTTACAAACTGATTCACAACTAAATCAAATCATTCTTGCTCATAGTAGTGGAAAAGGGTTAATAGGTACTGCTGAATTTATTAAACCTTCTGCACCAGAACCAACACCAGAACCTGTCGCTAAATCAACACCGGAAGTTAAACCAGAACCAACACCAGAACCTGTCGCTGAATCAACACCGGAAGTTAAACCAGAACCAACACCAGAACCTGTCGCTGAATCAACACCGGAAGTTAAACCAGAACCAACACCAGAACCGATCGCTGAATCAACACCGGAAGTTAAACCAGAACCAACACCACAACCTGTCGCTGAACCAACACCAGAAGTTAAACCAGAAACCACGGTTGAAAGTACACCGGAAACTCCAGTTAGTGACTCAGAAGAATTTACCATTACTGCTACTCAAGGTGTCACCATTTCCAAACTATCTTACAAAGGTCAAGTCAAACGTACTCAGTCCGATGAATACATAGAAATTAGCAATTTTGGTAACATTCCTGCTGATATTTCTGGTTGGAAAATTACTTCTGCGGGTAGTGCTAAACAAGTATTCATTTTCCCCCAAGGAACTGTGTTAGAAGGTGGTAAGAGTTTCCGTGTTTACACAAATGAAGTACATCCTGAAACCGGTGGTTTCTCTTTTGGTAGTCGTTCTGCAATTTGGAATGATGCAGGGGATGAAGCAAAATTGTTTGATGCAGCAGGAAATAATGTTTCTACTTTAGCTTATGGTAAAAATACCGTTGCAGGTATCAAACAAGAATTAAAAGTTTCTCAACTCAAGTTTGTTGCTACTTATAATGCAGTTAACAAACAAATGTCTTTAGGTGGAAAAGTAACATTTACCGAAGCTGTATCTCTAGCAATTCGCAGTTTCTTAGAAGATGAAAGTGATGCTGAAAGTCCTTTAGGATTAATTCTCAATGATCCTGATAGTTTTGATTTACCAAATGATGTTACCAAAGCAGTCGCTACTGAAGAACTGCGTTCTTATCTCAACGAAAATGGGGTATTAACTTTATATCCTACCGCGAAACGTAGCACCGCAGAAAATGGCGAAACTGTAGATGAAAATTGGATTTTTGAGTTATCACTAGATGCAATGAGTGATGTCATCTTTTGGGCAATTGTACCCCGTTCCGGTGATAAAAAAGTCTATAACTATGGGTTTTTATAGGTAGGTTTTTTATCAATTGATAATTGATAATTGACAAGTGATAATTGTTTCATTCAAGGTTTAATGGATGGGTAATTGTCAATTGTTAATTGTTAATTGTCCATTGTTGAAAGGTATTCAGCTTTGAATGTCCAGCACCAGATCCCCGAATTATTTGATAAGTAGGGGATCTGAATTTTTCAAGTTATGAAAGTGTATTGATATCAATTCCTTTAGCTTGCAATTTCGCTAATAAGTCTTGATATTTTTGCTGCTCCTGTTCCAATTGTTGATTTAATTCCAGAGATGTGAGAAACTTTCTTTCATCAGGATAATAAATTTCTAAATTATCTGATGTTAATTCAAAACGTATTCCTAAACGTGGACTTACCCAATTATTCATTTCTTCAATTTCTTCTAACCATTCTTCTTCTCTAATAAGTCCGGTTAATTCAAGGGTTGTTGGATCGTAAATATAATATTCTTCTACTCCATAACGATGATAAAAAAGTAACTTTCTCGCCATTTCTTGACTACGATTTCCGGGAGATAATATTTCAAAAACCACCTGGGGAGCAATATTATTTTCTTCCCATTGTTTATAAGAACCACGTCTACCTTTTGGTCTATCAAAAATCACCATGACATCAGGTGCTTGACGGGTTTTTACACTTCCCTCAACTGGATACCAAAGTAAATCACCTGCTATAAATACATCAGGGTTTGATGCAAATAGTATTTCTAAATTCTCCTTAATTTTAACTATCCATTCATAGTGTTCTGTATTTTCTGACATCGGTTTTCCATCACTATCAGGGTAGATTATTTCTGATTGGGTTTCTGGTGTAATTTGCTGTACCATATCTATATCTCCATTTTACCAAAGGTAAATAATTGTTTTATTTGACAGTGGTACTCAATCAAGTTATTTATTATTGTACAGGGAATAAATAGGGAATAGAGTTTTAAATAATTTATTGTATGGAGTTCTTACAAAAAAAGAAGTCTGAAATACACAAAACATTATAATAAAAAAACCCTTACCTTCTTCTCTTTGCGTCTTTGCGTCTTTGCGTGAGACATAAAAATGCTATCCTAAAAAATATAATAACCAATAAAAACAAAATGCCAGCGCCTACGATAACCCCAACAACAACAGCTTTTCCATTGACTGCTGTAGTCGGTCAAGAAGCGATTAAAATAGCATTACTGTTAACAGCAGTAGATCCCGGTTTGGGGGGTGTGGTAATTGCTGGTCGTCGAGGTACGGCTAAATCTGTGATGGCGCGTGCCATTCACGCCTTGTTACCACCTATAGAAGTTGTGAAAGATTCCATTAGCAACTGTGATCCAAACCACCCGGAAGAATGGGATGATAAACTGTTAGCGGAACAAAGACAGGAAATAGAAACAGAAGTAAAACCCGTTCCTTTTGTTCAAATACCCTTGGGTGTCACCGAAGATCGACTTTTAGGTTCTGTGGATGTGGAACAGTCGGTTAAACAGGGTGATACAGTTTTTCAACCAGGGTTACTGGCCACCTGTAACAGAGGTGTGTTATATGTGGATGAAATCAATTTATTAGATGATCAAATTAGTAATCAACTGTTAGCGGTATTATCTGAGGGACGCAACCAGATAGAACGGGAAGGTATCAGTTTTCAACATCCCTGTAAACCGTTGTTTATTGCAACTTACAACCCAGAGGAAGGCGCTTTAAGGGAGCATTTACTTGATAGAATTGCGATCGCCCTTTCTGCTGATGGTGTTCTGGGTTTAGATCAAAGAGTGGAAGCAGTGGAACAGGCCATTGCTTACTCCCGTTCTCCCCAAGAATTTTTAAACCAATACAGCGAAGATATAGACGCACTCAAAACCCAAATACTTTTAGCAAGGGAATGGTTAAAAGAAGTCAGCATTTCTTTAGAACAAATCACATACCTTGTTAATGAATGTATCCGCGCTGGAGTAGAAGGACATCGCGCCGAATTGTTTGCTGTCAGAGTTGCCAAAGCAGCAGCAGCTTTAGAAGGACGTAATACCGTTAACGCGGAAGACTTGCGACGTGCGGTAGAGTTGGTGATCGTTCCCCGCACTACCATCATTCAAACCCCACCCCCCGATCAACCACCTCCACCACCCCCACCACCCCAAAGTCAAGACGACTCGGAAGAACAAGAGGAAGAGGAAGAACAGGAAGACAAAGAAGAACAACAGGAAGAACAGGAACAACAAGAACCCCCAGATATTCCCGAAGAATTTGTATTTGATCCTGAAGGGGTAATTTTGGATTCTGATGTATTATATTTTGCTCAGATGTCCCAACGTCAAGGTAAATCTGGAAGTCGTAGTTTAATCTTCTCAGAAGACAGGGGACGTTATATCAAGCCAATGTTACCCAAAGGAAAGGTAAAACGTATTGCCGTAGATGCCACATTGCGAGCCGCAGCCCCGTATCAAAAAGCACGTCGCGCCAGACAGCCGAATAAAAAGGTAATAGTGGAACAGGGCGATATGCGGACAAAGCGGTTAGTTAGGAAAGCGGGCGCTTTAGTTGTATTTGTAGTTGATGCTTCTGGTTCAATGGCATTAAACCGGATGCAATCTGCCAAGGGTGCAGTAATGCAGCTTTTAACCGAATCCTATCAAAACCGTGATCAAATTGCTTTGATACCTTTCCGGGGTGAACAAGCGGAAGTGTTATTACCTCCTACCCGTTCCATCGCTTTAGCAAAAAACAGGTTAGAAAAATTACCTTGTGGTGGCGGTTCACCTTTAGCACATGGGTTAACTCAAGCCGTGAGAATTGGTGTCAATGCTCAAATGGGCGGAGATATCGGTCAGGTTGTGATTGTGGCAATTACGGATGGACGTGGTAATATTCCTTTATCTCGTTCTTTAGGTGAACCCCAAGAACCAGGAGAAAAACCGGATATTAAAGCGGAATTGCTAGATATTGCAGCGAGGATTAGAGCCGCAGGGATGCAATTACTGGTGATTGATACAGAAAGTAAGTTTGTTTCTACTGGTTTTGCGAAAGAGTTAGCGAAAACTGCGGGAGGTAAATATTACCAGTTACCGAAAGCGACAGATAAGGCGATCGCATCTATGGCTAGAGGAGCGATCGCTGATATAAAATCTAAATAGATTGTCAGAATCATATCAGATCCCCAACTTCTAGCATGAATGATCAATTATGAAGATCATGATCAAAGAAGTCGGGGATCTAGTTTAGGTTAAGCTAATTTGTAGATAAGTCTATTGATTTTTACTACCATTGAAGGAGAATGTAGTCAATGCAACTTCTAGCTCCAACTGAAGAAAAGATGTGGGAAAAAATAGCATCTACAAACTATGTAAAAATGTCTGATCAAGAAATAAATGCAAAATATGAAAAAGGTGAACAACGAATATTAACTGAAATGAACCGGGAAAAGCTACCAGCTTTTGTAGAATCGTTAAAAAAACCAGGTTATATGGATCTTAGACCTTTTTATCAAAGAAGAAATAGATGGAATAAGAAAAAACAGTCTCAACTAATAGAATCTTTTTTGATTAATATTCCTGTACCTCCAATTATTCTGTATGAAAAGAAATATAATGTTTATGAAGTAATGGATGGTCAACAGAGAATTACTGCGCTTAAAGATTTTTATGAAAATCGTCTGCAATTAACAGGTTTAGAACTTTGGCCAGAACTGAATGGACGTACATATAATGAACTTCCTGGAAATATTAAAGCAGGAATTGATCGTCGTTCTATTTCGACTATAGTTTTAATTACAGAGTCAACATCTAGTCCAGAAGATGCACTGTTTTTAAAACAGCTTGCTTTTGCGCGTATCAACACTGGAGGAGTAGCACTCAGTCATCAGGAAATACGTAATTGTTCATTTTATGGTCAGTTTAATCAGTTATTGCTAGAGTTAGCAGCTAATCCAATTTTTGCAGCAGCTTGGAATATTCCCATTGATGATAAAGAAGAACTTCAGAAAAATAACTTCTACAAAAAGATGGAAGATGCGGAACTAATTCTGCGTTTTTTTGCATTGCGTAATACTGATAAGTTTAGTAGAGGTATGGAGGGATTTCTCGACTTATATATGATGAAAAGTCTATCATTTTCTGAGCAAGATATCGAATTTCTAAAAGACATTTTTTTCAAAACTATCAATCTAGCTCACCACATATATGGAGAGAAATTATTCAAACCTTTTGATCCTCAGTCTGATACTTGGAAGGATAGAGCATACAAAGCTTATTATGATGCAGTAATGGTGGGTTTTAGTAGACATTTAGAAGATTCAAATATTTTATGGGAACGTAAGTCAAAAGTAATTGAAAAAACTAAAATTCTGTTTAGAGAAGATACATCAAAGCTGTTTACTGGAGGTGGAAAAACTAAGTCTGATATTCAAGAAAGAATCAGTATATTTGATAATATGCTATCTCAAGTCATAGCAGAGTAAAAAGCAATGTTTCAAAATCTGCTCATGGCTGTAAAAGCTAATATTTCTACAATTCGTGCCATTATCAAAACGAATGAGAAAATTCGAGACATTGCTTTTGGAGATGTTTCTGTATATCCAGAAGAAACAAAAATAGTCCTCATGGATATGTTTCAAGATATCCCGGAAGCAACTGATTGGCGTGTTTATGATCATTGTGCTGTCGTCACTCGTTTGTATGCTATTTATGAAACCTTTGTAGAAGACTTAATTCGAGATTGGTTAATTATTTTACCAAGTTTATATCCAAATTATTCAGACTTAAACGAAACTATTCGTAGGATTCACCAAACTGGAGTAGGAAGACTGCTGCAAGAAATATTGAAAGAAGATAATAATAGATACAAGAACCTATCTGTACAAAAGGTCATGCTGGGGTTATTGAATGGAGAAACTGGAGAAGATAAATATCAACTATTACCAGATGCTTTTCTCTTTCATGAACAGAATTTACGCAAAAATAGCTTAGAAAGATTATTAGCAAATGCTGGTATTTCTAATAGTTGGGGTTGGATCATAAAACATAGATATGTAAAATATTTTATTGAAGAAATTAGAGGAAATGAAACTTCGATGGAAAAAGAACTTAATACATTAATTAGTTATCGCAATGATGCAGCACATGGAACAAATATAGATAATTGGTTAGCTGCTGAAGCGCTGCTACAATTATGTGATTTTGTTGAAAGTTTATGTCAAGCACTAACTGAATTAGTCAATTATCAGGTGCTTCAAAGTAAAGAATCAATTGGACAAGTACAAGAAGTTGGTAAAATTACAAAGTGGTTTAAAAAACCTCAAGCTGGTGTTTTCACAGCATATATAGAATGTTCATTATCAGTTGGTAGCACTATTATTTTAGTAGGAGAATCCTACTGTCAAGAAGCTAAAATAGAGAGTATTAAATATAATGATCAGTCAATTACTGATGAGATTAAAACAACCACAGGAATGGAGGTAGGGTTAAAATTTGATGTTGAGGCCAGAAAAGATTTGCGTTTGTATAAATTAACGACTTAAAGCAGATATAAAATCTAAATAGTGGTATCAGATCCCCGACTTCTTTGATCATGATCTTCATAATTGATCATTCATGATAGAAGTCGGGGATCTAGTTTAATGTAAATGAGAGATTTCTCACATATTCCCGAAAAACAGAAGATAATGAAAACATGACCTTATCTTCTTTCAGCTTACTTACTAAATACCGTTGTTGTAAAGATTGTAAACCGTTATTAAAATCAACTGAGGACAAATTTAAGTTTTGTGTTAAACTTTTTTGTGTTAAACTTTGTCTTAATTCTTCTCTGGAAATAGGGTTTTCAAACTTACTCAGTTGTAATACTATTTGTTGTTCTATAGGTGATAAACGGTTATATATCTCTTGAAAATGAGACTGGATTTGCTGGGTAATATGTAATGTATTCTCTGCTAAAAATTCAACAACTTCACCATCATAATTTTTGGCAATTAAGACGGTAATAGTTTTTAAAAACATTAAGTTACCTGTATATAATTTCATTAAATCTAACCAACTATCCTGATTTTTTAATCCTGTATTTTGGAGAATATCGGAATGATATAAACCTGAGATTTCTAAAGATTTGATGGGATATAATTCTGGATATAAAGATTCCATTTCTGGACATTGTTCTTGACTAATTAAGATAATATTACTTTGATGTTGGGTTTCTGTAACAAGTTTGAATAAGGGTTGATAGTCTTGATATTCTGGTTGATATTTTCCCGCAAGTTCACCAGGTGTAAAGATATTTTGGATATCATCAAGGATGATTAAACATTTTTGTGTAGAGAGAATATTAAATAGTTGTTTGATTTTATCATCTAGATTTTTTTCAGGTTGTTGTTTACAGACTTGCAATAAATCATCAATGAGTAAATTTAGAGATTTGGGATATTTTAAACTTTTCCAAATTATGACTTCAAATTTATCTAAGTTGAAATCTACAAATCTTTTAACTAGAGTAGTTTTACCAATTCCTGATAAACCTAAAATAGAGATTAAAGGGGTGTTTTGATTGAGAACACAATTAGATAAATATTCTAATTCTTTCTCTCTTCCATAAAATCTAATAATTCTTGGTGATAAAGTTAAATCATGGTAAGAAGATTTAGGTATTTCTGTTTCTGGGGAATTTTTATTATTTGATGGATGATTTGAATTTTGACAATTAGAATAAGAATTAATATTATGATTACCAAAGCTAACAATTTTAGAATTTACAACTCTTTCTATAGTCCAAGCAAAATTAGATTTATTAATATTTTCTCCCAACTTATCCGATAATGTTTTAAATAACTTTCTACTTTCATCACCAATATAACCTTCATCATAATTATAAAGTTCAGCAATTTGTTTATAAGTTTTACCCTTAAATAATTCTTCAATAATTCTTTTTTGCAGATCATCTAAATGCTGATCTGTTTCTGTGAAAATTAAATTATCTACAAATTGCAAAATTTCTGTAATAGTCATAAAAACTAGATGTTATAAATTGATATTATCCGCTACGCAGAAAAAGCAAAAACATCAATCTCAATTTTTTTATGAGATTTTTTATTACTATTCAGCAGTGAGCGAATATTTTCCGCAGTTTCACTACTAAAAGTTATTTCTCCACAACGAGAACAAACTTTAGCGGGAATACCCTCAACTAAAATTAGTTTACCGTTAATTTCAAAAGTTTCATTTACTAACTCTTGAGTAAAATTTTCTGAACCACAAATATGACAACTCAACATTATGACCTCCTCTGACAATAATTAATCCATTCTTTTGGATCAGAATCTGCTTATTTACAGGATTGATGCAGTCTGACGCACCTTACCAGATTTTATAAGCCGTTCAAGTATTATAACTTATATTGCTTCCAAACAATCAGGTATTTTCAGGTATTTTTTTAATATTTTTTCATTAAATATCAAATAATATCAGCATTGTTAAACCCATATAAAATAATGGTTTTCCTGCGACTAGACGTAATCCAGAAAAATAATGTATAATAATCATAGAATTAATTATAAAAATATGCAACAATTAATCATTCAAGTTGCTGATAAAGAAAAAGCCGAGATGCTACTAAAAATTATTTCTGCTTTAGATTTTGTCAAATCTGTAGAAGTAGTAGAAGATAACAATAATATAGCTGATAGTGAGCAAGATTTTTTTGATTTAGCGGGAATTTGGGAAAATAGAGATATTAGCACTCAATCCATTCGTCAAGAAGCATGGAGAACAGAAAATAAATGATTTTATGTGATACAAATATTATCATAGAATTTTATAAAAACAATTCTCAAGTTATCTCTGAACTGCGGTTTCAGGGAATTAATCAATTAGCTATTAGTTCTATTACTCAAGCTGAATTATATTATGGTGCTATTAATAATTTGGAGTTGAAAAAAATTAAAACCCATTTACAATTACTCCATATTTTTCCTATTGATGTCATGATATCTACTCAGTTTATTACACTAATGGAAAATTACTCTCTTAGTCATAAATTAAGTATACCTGATGCTTTAATTGCTGCAACAGCATTAGTTAATCAGATTGATTTATATACATTAAATGTTAAATATTTTCGTTTTATTAAAGGCTTAAATTTACATCAACCTTCTATTAATTAGTTGTAAGATGTGTCAGATATCAAGAATCCGCTTATTTACAGGATTGATGCAGTCTGACCTATCCTACCAGATTTTATAAGCTGTTCAAGTATTATAACTTAGATTGATTCCAAAAAATCAGGTATTTTCAGGTATTTTTGTAATATTTATTAATTATACATCAAGGAATATCAGGGATTTTCTGAGGTGACAAAAAAGTAACAATCTATAAAAATGATTAATCAAGGTGTATTCAATTACAATGCTTTGAGGAAAACTATGGTTAATCAACTTTATTATGGAGACAACTTAGAAGTTTTAAGAAAGTATATTAAAGATGAATCGGTAGACTTATGTTATATTGATCCTCCTTTTAATTCTAAACGCAATTACAATCAAATTTATAATAATATTGGTTCAGAAGATAAAGCACAAGCGCAAGCATTTATTGATACTTGGGAATGGGATGATCACGCTATTAAGGGATTAAGTGAAATCACCAGTAATTATCATGGTTTATTTACTCAACAATGTATAGCTTTAATTACAGGTTTAAGTAATGTTTTAGGAACAGGTAGTTTACTTGCTTATTTAGTGAGTATGACTTTAAGAATAACAGAAATTCATCGAGTTTTAAAACCTACAGGTAGTTTTTATTTACATTGCGATCCTACCTCTAGTCATTATTTAAAGTTAGTTTTAGATGCTGTTTTTTGTAGTCAAGGAGGAGATTTTTTAAATGAAATAACATGGAAAAGAAATTTTACCAAAAAAGGATCACAATATAAGATGCTTCGTTATGCAAATAATTGTGACATTATATTTTTTTATAGCAAATCAAGCAAGTATTTTTTTCAAACACCTAAAACTAAATTATCAAATCAAGATGATATTGAAAAAAGATATAATAAAGTTGATGAACAAGGTCGAAGATATAAGTCAGAGCCAATTGAATTACCTGCAATGATGGCGCGAGAAAATTTACGTTACGAATATAAAGGTTATTTACCTAATTATGGTTGGATGATGAATCGAGAAAAAATTGAAGAATTAGATAAACAAGGAAAGTTATTTTTTACTAAAAATGGAAAGCCTAGAAGAAAGAATTTTATGGAAGATTATTCAGGAGCAGAAGTAGATAATCTGTGGATAGATGTGATACCATTAGGTCAAAAACAATCAGAATCTTTAGGATATCCAACACAAAAACCAGAAGCATTATTAGAAAGAATAATAAAAGCCAGTTCCAACGAAAATGATATCATATTAGATGCTTACTGTGGATGTGGTACAACCGTTGCAGTTTGCCAAAAATTAGACAGACAATGGATAGGAATAGACATCACTTATCAAAGTATAAGTTTAGTCTTAAAAAGATTAGAAGACAGCTTTGGTAAAGGAGTTTTAGACACCATTAAATTACATGGTATACCCAAAGATATCGAAAGCGCAATAGCATTAGCAAATAAAAAAGACGATCGCACTCGTAAAGAATTTGAAAAATGGGCAATTTTAACCTATACAAATAACCGAGGAATAATTAACATCAAAAAAGGATCAGATCAAGGAGTAGACGGAATTGTTTATTTTTACGGTGATAAAGGAGATCAAGAAAAAATCATCTTACAAGTTAAATCTGGGAAGGTAAAATCAGGAGATATCCGCGATTTATTAGGAACAATGACCTTAGAAAATGCCAGAATTGCCATATTTATCACCTTAGAAGATCCTACCAAAGATATGTTAAAAACTGCCAAGTCTGCTGGTTTTTATCAAAATAAACTCATGCCTCATAGTTGTGATAAAATTCAAATTGTTACTGTGCAAGATATTATTGAAAATAAACAACGATTAACTATGACATTAGCTTATGAAGTTTTAAAAAGTGCAGAAAAACAAAAAGAAGTAAAAGCAAGTCAAATTGAGTTAGATATTTAATAATATCTGGTAGGTTGGGTTGAGGAAACGAAACCCAACACATATATTAACTTTTAATAAATTTTCATCAGTTAACCTATTTCATCAGAACATCATGTAGGGCTTTAGCATTGCTAAACCCCTACAAAAATATCGGTTTTTAAGCTGTTACGCAGCTAAATTCTATAATCATAATATTCTTAGCTCTTGTGGAACAGGCATCTTGCCTGTTAAACTTATACAAATTAAATGCACAACAGCTTATAAATAAATTGCAGATGTAAATAATTCACTATTTTTAATTTATCAATGATGCACGATTTAGTGATACTTTGGAAATGCGTTAGCGGTAACTCCCTGAAGCGATCGCTATACTACCCATAATTTACCCTACCTCCACCAAATCAAATAATTAAAAAATCATAAAAATTCTTATTAATACATCAGTATCAAATACAATTAACCAGCAAATAAAAAACTAAAAAACCTAAA
>NZ_JACJPT010000142.1:0-11499 GCF_014696195.1 Sphaerospermopsis sp. FACHB-1094
ACTTTTTCCGGTATACCCTTCAAAACCCTTGCACTAATTTCTGTGTTTATCAGCCTCTAACCTTTGATATATCAAGGTTTTAGGTTTATTCAGCAAACCCTAACTAGGGGTTGCTGAGAAAGTCTTTCCGTGAGGGCATAGGAGTCAGGAGTCAGGAGTCAGGAGTCAGGAGGAGATTGGAAAATTTCTTTGCCATCTCTTGAAATCCCAAAAAATGCACACTTTTTCCGGTATACCCTTCAAAACCCTTGCACTAATTTCTGTGTTTATCAGCCTCTAACCTTTGATATATCAAGGTTTTAGGTTTATTCAGCAAACCCTAACTAACCGTTTCATATTTAGGGTTTGCTGAAAAAGTCCCTTCGTTGAGGCAGGGAATAGGGAATAGGGAATAGGGAATAGGGAATACTTTTAGTCCAACAATTTCAAAATACAATCTTCTATCTGTTCATCATTAACAGAGTTACGATAGGGTTCAAATATTGCTGGTGTTTTTGCTAAGTCTCCTAAAAGTCCCAGTTTTTTAATATCGGGATTTTGTTGAGGAAATGGTGAGAAATAAACTGGGGACTGGGGACTGGGGACTGGGGACTGGGGATATAATTATTTTATTATAAATTTATTGTGTCTGAATCAGGATAACCAGGATTTAAGGATGTACGGGATGTGATTGATAATTGATAATGGATAATTGATAATTGATAATTGTCTGAATCAGGATAACCAGGATTATAGGATGTACGGGATGTTGTTTATAAATTATCAAATAATATAAAATCATCAAGAATACAAAAAAACGATAATCTTATAAAATTATAAAAATCCCATCCTGATAGCGAAGCGTGACGTTAGTCATAAATCCTAAAATCCTGGACATTATCTCGACTTACTTCGACTGCGCCCTTCGACATCGCCCTTCGACTGCGCCCTTCGACACCGCCCTTCGACTGCGCTCAGGACAGGCTCAGGACAGGCTCAGGACAGGCTCAGGACAGGCTCAGTACAGGTCGCGGTAGTTGAGCGTAGTCGAAACTCGATAACCACCTGATTCAGACAAAAAAATGATAAAATGATCATCTATTATCTGTGTTTATCTGCGTTCATCTGCGTTAAATAAAAATGTTGGGTTTCCTTGCGTCAACCCAACCTACAGGATAAAATAATAATACCCCAATCACCAATCACTAACTAACAAGAGTTAAAAATATGCAAATTACCATTGAAATACCTGAAGAAATTGGACAAAAATTACAACAAAATTGGCATAACTTACCACAAAAAATATTAGAAGTATTAGCTATTGAATCTTATAAAAATGGCATGATCACAACTGCACAAATTCAAGAATTACTACATTTTTCTAGCCGATGGGAAACAGAAACATTCTTAAAAAATGCTCATGTTGATTTAGATTATACAGAAGCAGACTTAGCAGCAGATATGGAAACATTAAATCAGGTTTTATCATCATGATTGTAGTTGCAGATACTTCACCAATTTGTTATTTAATCATCATTGAACAAATTGATTTATTACCACAATTATTTGGTAAAGTCATGATTCCCAAAGCTGTTTACCAAGAACTACAAGCAACAGGAACACCGGAAAAGGTACAAAAATGGATCACAAATATTCCTGAATGGTTGGAAGTCGCTGCTGTTAACATTCCTGATGATAATATGTTAGTAAACTTACATCAGGGAGAAAAAGAAGCAATATTATTAGCCGAAAGAATCCAAGCTAATTTAATTATTATAGATGAAAAAGCCGCTCGTCAAATTGCCCAATCTAGAGGTTTAAAAATTACCGGATTATTGGGTATTTTAAATTTAGCAGCTAATCAGAATTTAATTGATTTGAAAACAACAATTACCGCATTACAAAAAACTAATTTTCGTGCTAGTTCTCACCTGCTACAATCTATGTTCAACCAGTCATGAAATTAAAATGTTGGGTTTCCTTGCGTCAACCCAACCTACAGAATAAAATAATTATATCCCAGTCCCCAGTCCCCAGTCCCCAGTCCCCAGTCCCCAGTCCCCAGTCCCCAGTCACCAGTCACCAGTCCCCAGTCCCCAGTCCCCAGTCCCCAAAAATATGGAATCTCAAGACGTTCGCACTTATATCCAAAAAGCCCTAAAATTAGATTTAATCGGTCCAACTTCCCAAGACCTAGAATATCAAACAGAAATTTTAAACCAACCCCCATCTAAATGGTATCTTACCGGGTTTTTAGTTCCCTTTGGTGCGCCGGTAGAAATGAAATATGACCCTACAGCAGATGATACAATAGAAGTAATTACTAATAAAGATATCGCCGAAGATGCCAAAACACCAGAAACCGCTGCTGCAAGAAAAGCACCTTTCCCTTCTTCCATCGGGTTGAGTTTTTTAGTTCCTGCAACAACTGAAAAATTAGAAGTAACTGTAGAATGGGGAGACTATCAACCCCAAGAACGGGAAATAGAAACTTCAGCAGAAAATAATAACGAAGAACAACCCAGCAAACCCCCAACAGAAATATTATGGCATCGCTTTCCTAATATTATTACTATACCAATTTCCCTACCTGCCAATTATGATCAAATTTCTCTTGATGTGAGTGATCGAGATGGTTTAAATAGTGGGTTAAAACTTTATATTTCCCGTCGTCCCGTTGCAACTTCTCCTCAACTTCCCATCGGTACACAGTCGGTTTCTGTTTTTGTTGTTAACCATCGTGTTTATCAACCCCACAGTAAACAAGATGAAAGTTTTATTTTTCAAGCAGGTTTAACTATTCGCACTTCAGAAATATCAGAAATATCAGAAATATCAGAAATATTTGTTCCTCGTCCTGACTTGCGGGGAGAAAATACCCTGGACCAAGATGAGGCGATCGCATCTCTCCAATACCGTGATGACTGTGAATATGCAGTTGGTCATAATATCTCTGCGCTTGCACTCCTGGAAAATAACCAATGTCAAGAAATTTCTACCACTTGGATACCCACCGCAGAAGTCCCCAGGGTGGAAGCTGCAAATATCGCCGGTTTAGAACTGGGAATGGAAGCTTTAGCCCAAGCCCCTAACGCTGATACTGTTCGTGATATGATTGGGGCGATAGTGACGGAATATGCAAACTGGATATCTCAACAACCTATTCCCACCCCACCCCACCTAGCCAAAACTGCCCAAGAGTTATTAAACAAAGCTAATATAATTAATCAGCGTATTGCCGCAGGTCTGCAAGAATTAGACGACCCCCTAGTATTTCAAGCCTTCCAAATAGCCAACCAAGCCCTAGCAACTGCCCGCCGACAGCGTTTTTGTCAAGATAACCCAAATAAAGCCCCTAGTGACGCACCTACCCCCAAATGGCGACCTTTTCAGTTAGCTTTCCTCCTCCTGAATCTTGTCAGTATTAGTCAACCTACCCACCCAGACCGAGAAACCGTAGATTTGCTGTTTTTTCCCACAGGTGGCGGAAAAACCGAAGCTTATCTCGGTTTAGCTGCTTTTACCTTGGTTTTACGTCGTCTCAAAGACCCTAGCATTTACTCCGCCGGTCTTACAGTTTTAATGCGTTATACCCTACGCTTACTCACCCTTGACCAATTAGAACGAGCTACAACTCTCATCTGTGCCTTAGAATTACAACGACAACAACACCCAGACATACTCGGTCAACATCCGTTTAATATTGGTTTATGGGTAGGAGACAGTGCTACACCCAACAAAATGGGTAAAAAAGGCGACAAAAATGAAAATTCTGCCCGTGAACGCACAATAGCTTTTCAACAGGATGAAAAAACCAAACCCAAACCCATACCTTTAGAAAGATGTCCTTGGTGTGGTACAGAATTATCAAATCGAGCGTTTCAATTATTACCATCCGCAGATTATCCCACAGAATTAAAAGTTTCCTGTTCCAACCGCAAAACCCACCCCGACGGAAAACCCGCCTGTGTTTGGAAAGGTAACAATTTTCTGCCGATTATCGCCGTAGATGAGCAAATTTACCGACAACTTCCTTGTTTTATCATTGCCACCGTGGATAAATTTGCTAACTTACCTTGGGTGGGACAAACTGCGGCCTTATTCGGTAAAGTTACTCATTATGATCAAAAACTTGGTTTTTTTAGTCACGCAGATCCACCTGCAAAAGTTACAGGAACAAACTTAAAAAAATTAAAAACCTTTTTACCCCCTCCAGACTTAGTAATTCAAGACGAATTACATTTAATTTCTGGACCTTTAGGAACAATGGTAGGACTTTATGAAACTGCTATTGACGCTCTCTGCACCATAAGTTATAATAGTGTAAATGTCCGCCCGAAAATCATCGCCTCAACCGCCACAGTCCGCCGAGCAGACAGACAGATCCAGGCTTTATTTGCCCGTCAACAGGTAGAAATATTTCCCCCACCCGGACCAGATCGCCACGATTCATTTTTTGCTAAAACCGTACCTGTGACAGACTCCCCAGGGCGTTTATATGTAGGAGTAGCCGCCCAAGGACGCAGTTTAAAAGTAGTATTATTACAATCTTATTTAGCATTATTAGGAGCGGCACAGAAAATCTGGTTAGAATTAGGCGGGAAGAAAAACCCTGAAAACCCTGCTGATCCTTATATGACCTTGTTGGGTTATTTTAACTCCTTGCGAGAATTGGGGGGAAGTCGGCGCTTAGTAGAAGATGAGGTAAACTCCCGACTGATCAAATACGGAGAACGGCGACGTTACGGAGAAACAGCCGGTTTATTTGCTAACCGCAAAATAGACGACGAACCCACAGAGTTAACATCCCGCATCAGCACCAATAAAGTAGCAGAAACCAAACGCCGGTTAGCATTACCATTTCGAGAAACGGAAAAAGTTGATGTCGCTTTAGCCACAAATATGATATCTGTGGGGTTGGATATTACCAGACTAGGATTAATGGTAGTATTAGGGCAACCCAAGACCGCAGCCGAATATATCCAAGCTACCAGCCGAGTCGGCAGAGATACCAAAAAACCAGGATTAGTAGTAACATTACTGAATATCCACCGCCCACGCGATCGCTCACATTATGAACGTTTTGCCCATTGGCATAGGACATTTTACCGAGCCGTAGAAGCAACAAGCGTCACACCATTTTCACCCCGTGCCTTAGATCGGGGTTTAGCCGGGGTGACAGTGGCATTAAGTAGACTAGGCAAACCAGAGATGACAGAAGCAATGGGAGCTAATTATATTAATCAGTATAGAAAAGAACTAGATGAAATAGTAGTTCAGGCGATCGCCCAACGTGCAGCCATGCATAGTCCCACAGCAGACGCTAACTTTGTGCAAGATATAGAGAAAGCAGTCAGCAACCTTTTGGATACCTGGGAAAAAATAGTCATTCAAGATCAACGCTTGCAATATCAGAAAGAACTAGAAATTCTTTCCCCCTTGCTTTTAGATCCCTACGATCCCCAAACCGAGAAACAAACCCAAGAACGACAGAAATTTAAAGCCCAACGTAGTTTAAGAGACGTTGAACCAGTAGTTAAATTAAGAATTTGCGATCCAGGAGGTGTGGAGGTGACTGGTGACTGGTGACTGGTGACTGGTGACTGGGGACTGGGGACTGGTGACAGGTGACTGGTGACAGGTGACTGGGGAGTAAGTAATAATGGGTAATGGGTAGTATTATTCCTGATCACCAATCGCAAAATATTGTTTATGGACAATAAAAGCTTTGAATCTTTAGATTTTTATCAAGATAGTTTGAAGTTACTCAAAGCAGCATATCGTTTAGCAGATAGTTTACCAAACCATGAACGCTACAACCTCAGTGATCAATTGCGCCGATCTTCATGTAGTATTCTTCTAAATATAGCTGAAAGCTATGGACGTTATCACTATCTTGACCGCTTACGTTTTTTATATATTGCTCGTGGTTCATTAACAGAAACTGCCAGTATTTTTATCATTGCAGAAAGTCTTGGTTATTGTACAAAGGAACAATTAAATTGGGTTAATGAACTGAGAGAGAAAATTGAAAAAAATATGAATGGTTATTGTCGTTTCATCAAAAATAGTAAACAAGGTCAAGAAGAATACGGTAATAAAATGGAATGGTTGAACGGTGATTAGTAATTGGTGATTGGGAAAAATAAAATGAATTACCCAGTCCCCAGTCCCCAGTCCCCAGTCCCCAGTCCCCAGTCCCCAGTCCCCAGTCCCCAGTCCCCAGTCACCAGTCACCAACCCATGCCCAAACACAAAAAAAGACTCACCCCCCTAGCAGAAATACGCCAAAGTCAACTTCTTAACACCTACGGACCAGGTTCAATGGTTGACTTACCAGAACACTCCGTTATTATCGGCGGTTTATCCTTCTGGAAAGGTGAAAAACAATATATCCGCGAAGACCGCTTAAAAAACAAAGTTCAGGAAATTCTCGAACTGCAAGAACCCGTTAATTTATACAGTCCTCCCAGGGATAACCCTGACTCCTATGCCCCAGATGCTAATGTTGGTGTGTTTATTTTCCCCACCTGGTTTGTCGCCCAAGTAGAAAAAACAGTCCGCTTTCACGGCAAAGACTACCGTACCCGTCCCCTAGTCACTTGGCGAGAAGTCAAATCAGGCTTAAAATTTGATGGTAAATCAGTTAACGCCGTTCCTATCCGCTTTGTTCAAGGTTGTGCCAATGGACACATCAGTGATATTAACTGGTACGCCTTCGCCCACAATGATTTTAATACCAAATGTAAACATCAACTATGGTTAGATGAAGGTGGTTCTGGTAACGACTTTGAAGAAATCTTTGTCCGGTGCGAAGTTTGTAAAGGTGCGCGTCGTCCCCTGTCTCAAGCCAAACTACCCAAGTCCAGAGTTTTAGGACCATGTCAAGGCGATCGCCCTTGGTTGGGTTATCAAGGTAAACAAAATGATTGTTACAGTTGTGTAATAGATAAAACAGGCAATATAGTTAAAACTAAGGAGCGAGAATACAACCGGCTATTAGTTAGATCCGCCAGTAATGCCTATTTTGCCCAAACATTAAGCGTCATTTCCATCCCCGATCTCAATGAACATTTAAAGAAAACCATAGACTGTCATTATGAAGATTTGCAATATTTAGAAGAGATTAATGATCTCAGAGGATTTTTATTAATTCAGAAAAAAAATCCTAAATATGCTGACTTAATAACATTAGATGTAGATGCTATTTGGGCAGAAATTCAACGTCGTAATAATAAACAAAGCAGTGAAAGTAAAACCATCAAACAAGTAGAATTAGAAGCTTTATTAAATTGTGAAGAAACTACAGGTAAAGAGCATGATGATTTTTACGCAACTAACCGCAAATTAGATCATTTTCCCAGTGAATTATTACCTTATATAGAAAGAGTAGTATTAGTCCATCGGTTAAGAGAAGTTATTGCCCAAATAGGGTTTACTCGGTTTGAAGCTTCTCTACCAGATATTGAAGGAGAAATAGATAAAAACTTAACCATTAATGTACAGCGTGCAGCATTAGATTTGGAAACTAAATGGATACCAGCCATTGAAAATAAAGGCGAAGGAGTATTTATTGGGTTCCATAAACAAGTAATTGAAGAATGGCAAGAAAAAGAAGTAGTAAAAGCCAGAGGGAGAAAATTAGTAAGCGGTTTAAAACAATGGTGTCTCAGTAAAAATATCTCCGAAGATCAAGTTAAATTTCCTGGCTTACCCTATATAATGCTGCATTCCTTATCACATCTATTAATTACCACCGTTTCCTTAGAATGTGGTTATGCTGCCAGTGCCATCAGAGAAAGAATTTATGCTAATCCAGACACAGGATATGGCATCCTTTTATATACAGGTTCGCCTGGTTCTGAAGGGACATTAGGGGGTTTAG
Source organism: Sphaerospermopsis sp. FACHB-1094 (assembly GCF_014696195.1). Classification (NCBI taxonomy): domain Bacteria; kingdom Bacillati; phylum Cyanobacteriota; class Cyanophyceae; order Nostocales; family Aphanizomenonaceae; genus Sphaerospermopsis; species Sphaerospermopsis sp. FACHB-1094. Next base: position 7,865 of record NZ_JACJPT010000142.1, read on the forward strand.
TAGAGGTAGGTAATAACATTGAATACCATTTAAAAATTGCCTTAGAAACAGGTAAATTATGTTCTAATGATCCTGTATGTTCTCAACATCAACCAGATAACCTGCAAGAAGAAAGATTTTTACATGGTGCTGCTTGTCATGGCTGTTTACTGATTGCCGAAACTTCCTGTGAATGGCGGAATGAATTTTTAGATCGGGCTTTAATTGTACCAACTTTAGAAAATTTAGGTTGTGAGTTTTTTCTCAATTTGGGGGAATAAGGAACAGGGAAGGAATACAGACATTTTTGTTTTCACTCAAGAGGAGAAAAAAGGCAATTTTGTAAATCCCCAAATCTTCATGATCTTTGATTGCTTCTTTATTCATTAGACTTCTCCAGAAAAGAAATTATGGCTTGTAGTGCAGGCATACTTTGACATAGTTCGACTTCGCACTTCGACTTCGCACTTCGACTTCGCTCAGTACAAGCTCACTAACCGTAGTTCGACTTCGCACTTCGACTTCGCTCAGTACAAGTCTTGCCTGCTCATCGTGTACCTCATGTAAATGGAATGTGCTGTAACTTTTTTAGCAAACCCTAATTTACCTAATTTAAACGATAGGCAACTCGCAGACTTTGCACTAAAATCACCACAGAAGCGACAGCCATCAAAGCACCCCAAAACCAATAAGGTAACAGTAAATATCTTTGCATTTGTGCTGTATCGGAAAGCCCTAAAGATCCTGCACTATAACTAAATAGATAATTTAATTGATGGTAGGTACTCACACAAGCTTGCACACCCAAAAACTGAATAGCAAAACCCTGTACCCAGCGGGGAGTTTGCAAAGCTACTGCCAAAATAATTAAACCTAGTAAGGGTACTGCTATCAACCCAAACAAAGAACGCACCCAAACCAAGGCAGAAAATAGTAAAAACACCCCTAATATTTTCAAACTGAGGGAAGCGGCTTTAAAACTGCGGGAAGCAAGAATTAATGCTGCACCGGCAATAGGTGGACCCATCGGACCTGCGGCCGCAACCAAAGCAGGAGCAAGGGGAGCCAAAGTAGAGCGCATAGAATAAGTAGCCACACCAGAACCATTATTAAAAATCTGTAATTTATGAAAATTTCCCCCCAAGATCAGAGCCATCAAACCATGTCCCATTTCATGAAACCAAGTTGCCAAGATGGTAAATGGGTATAAAATATAATCACCTGCTGGGAATTGCCACAAAACAGCAGTGGCGATCGCTGCTCCTACAAGCCAACTTAACCCCATACGTTCAACTTCTGGGGGTGCTTCTTCAGTGAGCAAAGATGAAAAATTTTTTGGTTCTCTCATTATGTAATATTCCTACTAATAATCCGTAACTCGTAATTTATAATTACTAATTACTAATTACTAATTACTAATTATTAATTACGAATTACGAATTATCAATTACGAATTATTCTCTAAGAAAGTTGAAATAAGAAAGTTACCAAATCTCCCTTACCCAAACTGATGCGATCGCCTGGACGTAAGCGGTGTCTATTTCCTGGTAATAACGGCAAATTATTAATATAAGTGCCGTTAGAACTACCCACATCTTCTATATAATGTGCATCTCCCTCAACACGAATATCTGCATGAATCCGTGAGACAATTTCTGAATTAGGAAATCCTGCTACATCAATATCTGGAGGAATGCGATCATTGGGTTTACCAATATGAATTACAGACACATTTTGCAGTAATTCAATTTCTTGGTTACTTTGGACATGGAATAGCCGCGCCACCACTTGTTGTAATTGAGTTTTAGATACTGCTACTGCGGGTGCTGGTGCTGGTGCTGGTGCTTCTGGTTGTGGTTCGGGTACTGGGGCTGGTGGAACTACCGCTTCTGGAACTGGAACTGGAACTGGAACTGGAACTGGCACAGGTGCTGGCACAGGTGCTGGCACAGGTGCTGGTGGAACTACCGCTTCTGGAACTGGTGCTGGAGGTGGAACTGGTACGGGTGCTGGTGTGGGTACGGGTGGGGCTACTGCGGCTGGAGGTGGAACTGGTGCGGGTGCCGGTGCCGGTGCGGCTTGTGGAACTGCTGCCACGACTGTTGGTGGTAGAGTAGAAGCAACAGGAGGATGAGTATAAGTATCGAGTCCTAAAGGATTAGCTTGTAAAAGTTCTAACATGGGGTCAGGAGTAACCAAAGGTGGTACTTCCACAGGAATATTAGGATCGATGGTTGCACTTACTACCGTTGGTTCTGCTACAACAGGAGCGGAGTGTAGGTTATAGCCACACTGACCGCAAAAAGCAGCATCAGCTTGTACAGTTGCCCCACAACTGGGACAGTTTGTAGTCGCTGGTAACGGCGTATAACAAGCTTCACACTGAACAGCGCCGTCTGGATTGGGATGATTGCAATTTGGGCAGACGATCATGGATTTAAGCCTTAATCAAGTTAGTTGTAAAATATATTACTAGCAAGTAGTTATCAGTTATCAGTGGCACAAAGCAAAAGGCAAAAGGCAAAAGGCAATTGATGTTTCCTATTCCCTATTCCCTATTCCCTATTCCCTATTCCCTGTTCCCTGTTTCCTGTTCACTAATTTAGGGTTTGAGTTCTAAACCTGCTGCTTCATCTAGCAGCCATAGCAATTCTCCTTGAGGTTTAATCAAGCGAGATGGATAAGTAAAATCATCAGCGGTAGGTGCGAAGACTTGAGCTAAAGCAGGTCTTTTATTAGCACCAGCAGCCAAAAAAATTACACTCCGTGCAGCGTTGATGAATGGGTAGGTAAAAGTGATGCGAGGATTACCGTCTTTGTTACCTACAGTAATCAAGCGATCGCGTACATTAAGAGCTTCTGTATGAGGAAACAAAGATGCAGTGTGGGCATCATCACCCATTCCCAGTAAAACTACATCCAATGGGGGAAAGTTTCCCGGTGCTGCATGGAAAAATTCTTGCAGATGCTGTTCATACTTAGCTGCATCTACCGCTGGATTAGCTGATAAAGTGGGTATGGCGTGAATATTAGCGGCTGGGATAGCAACCCGATCTAACCATGCACGACGCGCCATAAGTTCATTGCTATCGGGGTGATCTGGTGGTACATAACGTTCATCTCCCCAGAACACATGAATTTTATCCCAAGGCAAGTTTGAAGAGGCTATAGCTTCATACAAAGGCTTAGGTGTGCTGCCACCAGACAAAGCAATAGTAAATTGTCCCCGTTCTTGAATGGCAGTGGCCAATTTGGACAGAATCAAATCCCTCGCCCGTGCTACCAAAGCTGAGAGATCGGGTAAAATTTCAACCTTCTTGTTCATGGGTTCATCATCACATAGCTGACTTTCAGCAATAGAATACCTAATTTCTGACAATTTCCCAGTTTAACTTTTGAAACTTTTAACATCATCAGAGTTAGGAGGCAGGAGGCAGGAGGCAGGGGAGGCAGGGGAGGCAGGGGAGGCAGGAGGCAGGAGGCAGGAGGCAGGAGGCAGAAGTTTTTTATTTTGGATTTTGGATTTTGGATTGTTTTTGTGATCTCCAATCTAAAATCTAATCTAAAATCTAAAATCTAAAATTTTCTTCCCCAGTCCCCAGTCCCCAGTCACCAGTCCCCAGTCACCAGTCCCCAGTCACCAGTCCCCAGTCCCC
>NZ_JACJPT010000143.1:0-11363 GCF_014696195.1 Sphaerospermopsis sp. FACHB-1094
CTAAACCCAAACAAGGACAATTGATTTTAATGTCCGGGTTATCAGGTTCTGGTAAAAGTACCACTGCTAGATATTTAGCGCGTAAACTAGGAGCAGTTCACTTGCGTTCTGATGCAGTGCGGAAACATTTAGCAGGTATTCCTTTATTAGAACGTGGTGGAAATGAGATATATACACCGGAAATGACTCAAAAGACTTATGACAGATTGTTAACATTGGGAATTACACTGGCTAATCAAGGTTGGCGTGTGATTTTAGATGCCAAGTATGACCGTCAACACTTACGCCAGCAAGCGATTAATCAAGCTACTCAACATCAATTACCCCTACAGATTATCCACTGTACAGCACCGTTAGAAGTATTGCAAGAACGACTTGTTAACCGTACTGGTGATATTGCTGATGCTACCGCTGATTTATTGGTATCTCAACTCAACCAAGCTGAACCATTCACAGACAAAGAACAACCCTACATTAAAATCTTGGATACAACTCAACCACTAGAGGAACAATTAAAAGAATTTGGTATTGATAGATAGCTAGAATTTGCTTTGATTCCTTATTTCCTATTTCCTATTTCCTATTTCCTGAAGTGATATAATAGGATAATTAAAACGTAAATATTCAGCCGTCAGCGGTCGGTTTCCGTTAGCAGCAGGTTAAAAAACACAAATTTCATCTGGCAAATTTTCCTCATCAACACTTACAGAATGTGGCAATATTATGATTTGAGCAAGAATCTGTCTACTTACTAGGTAAAAGCTGATTACTGATTACTGATTACTGATAGCTGAATGCTTACATTAAAACTGCGAGGTGAATTTCTATGGTAACTCTAGCACCTACTCACAGCGACACTCACACCAATAGCGTCATCCTCCATAATATTTCTTGGAATACTTTTGAAAGGATTTTATTAGAAACAGGTGATACTCGCAATAACAGGTTTACTTATAATCAGGGAATCTTAGAAATTATGACTCCATTAATGCCCCATGAACATAATAACCGTTTGTTACAAAATCTCATTATTGTTTTAGTTGAAGAGTTAAATCTGAACGTTAAAAGTACGGGTTCATTAACTTGTAAAAGAGAAGATTTAGCTAGGGGTGTAGAACCTGATTCTAGTTTCTATATTCAAAATGAACCAACCATGAGAAATAAAACCAGTTTAGATTTAACCCAAGATCCTCCACCTGATTTAGTTATCGAAGTTGATTATGCTAGTTCTTCTATTGATAAGTTACCAATTTATTTAGCTTTAGGTGTTCCTGAAGTTTGGCGTTATGATGAACCTGTAATGCAAATTTATAGTTTAGCTGATGGTAAATATATTCCTGGTAATAGTTCACCAACCTTTGCTAATTTATCTTTAAATACAGAAGTGCCTCAGTTTTTAGCTTCTAGCTTAGAAATAGGTGAAATGGCAATGATTAGGAATTTTAGAAGTTGGATAAAAACGCAAGTAGAAAATATTAAATAAATGTCAGAATTAGGATATCCAGGATTTGAGGATTTACAGGATTACTATTAAAAATAGTCCAGAAAAATCGTTATTATAAAAGTGATATAATAGAATAATTAACAATGCGAGGTGAATTTATATGGTAACTCTAGCACCTACTCACAGCGACACTCACACCAATAGCGTCATCCTCCATAATATTTCCTGGAATACTTTTGAAAGGATTTTATTAGAAACAGGTGATACTCGCAATAACAGGTTTACTTATAATCAGGGAATCTTAGAAATTATGACTCCATTAATGCCCCATGAACATAATAAAAGATTGATAGAAAAACTCATTGATACTTTAGTTGAAGAGTTAAATCTGAACGTTAAAAGCACAGGTTCATTAACTTGTAAAAGAGAAGATTTAGCTAGGAGTGTAGAACCTGATTCTAGTTTCTATATTCAAAATGAACCGATTATGAGAAATAAAACCAGTTTAGATTTAACCCAAGATCCCCCACCTGATTTAGTTATCAAAGTTGATTATGCTAGTTCTTCTATTGATAAGTTACCAATTTATTTAGCTTTAGGTGTTCCTGAAGTTTGGCGTTATGATGAACCTGTAATGCAAATTTATAGTTTAGCTGATGGTAAATATATTCCTGGTAATAGTTCACCAACCTTTGCTAATTTATCTTTAAATATAGAAGTTCCTCAGTTTTTAGCTTCTAGCTTAGAAATAGGTGAAATGGCAATGATTAGGAATTTTCGGAGTTGGTTAAAAACGCAAATATCAGAGAATGTCTGAATCAGGATATCCGGGATTTAAGGATTTACAGGATAATTCGTAATTATTTTGTCTGATAGCGAAGCGTGGCGTAGCCATATCAGGATGTCCAGGATTTGAGGATTTAGAGGATTTATAGGATGGTTATTTATAAATTGTCTGTGAATATTTAGATTTTATAAAATAAAACTACACCAAATAGTAAAAACATCAAATACAGAGTATAATTAAAATATAAAAGTTTGATATTCAGGATATTCAAAAATGTATCAAACAGATCCGCCCTTAGCGGCCAAAGAAACATTACCCACAATGTATGATCTGCCTAGCGAAGATCCAGAGGAGAAAGGTTTGCCGGATCAATTTCATTTATTGCAACCACAATTATTAGCAGATACATTTCTTCCTCCTCATTATAAACAAGAGGAACTTTTTACAGGAAGTGACATAAATCTGTATTTTGATTCTCGTCATCCATTGTGGTATAAACGCCCAGATTGGTTTGCGGTTGTGGGTGTTCCTTATTTGTATGAAAAAAAAGATTTGCGCTTAAGTTATGTAGTATGGCAAGAATCTGTTAATCCTTATATTGTGGTAGAGTTGTTATCACCAGGAACAGAAAAAGAAGATTTAGGTCAAATGTTGCGAGATGTGGAAAAACCACCTGGTAAATGGGAAGTTTATGAAAAGATTTTAAGAATACCTTATTATGCGATATTTGATCGTTATCAATCAGAATTTAGGATGTTTGAATTAAGGGGCGATCGCTATATTGAAACTTTGCGTTCTACACCTTCAGATGCTAATTCTCGTTTTTGGATTCCTGGGTTAGAATTAGGTTTAGGAATTTGGCAAGGGAGTTATAAAAATGTACAAATGCCCTGGTTACGATGGTATGATCAAAATGGTAATTGGGTGTTAACTCCCGCAGAACAGGAAAGAGAAAAAGCAGAACAAGAAAAACAGCGTGCAAACCAAGAAAGACAACGTGCAGAACAGGAAAAACAACGTGCAGAACAGGAAAGACAGAAAAAAGAAAAATTAATTGCCCAACTGCGTGCTTTAGGTGTAGAACCTGATATAGATTAAAATTCAGATCCCCGACTTCTGCGATTAATTAGGGGTTGCTGAGAAAGTCTTTCCGTGAGGGCATAGGAGTCAGGAGTCAGGAGTCAGGAGTCAGGAGAAGATTTGAAAATTTCTTTGCCATCTCTTGAAATCCCAAAAAATGCACACTTTTTCCGGTATACCCTTCAAAACCCTTGCACTTTTTTTCTGTTTATCAGCCTCTAACCTTTGATATATCAAGGTTTTAGGTTTATTCAGCAAACCCTAATTATAATTTTTTAGAAAATATGAAATTAAGAAGTCCGGGATCTTTAACATCTGATATATTATTTTTTTCCTACTTCCTTTTCTTCTCCTAAACGAGTAAAACGAATTTCTATTCTTCTTCTTGTTTGATCATCTTGTTTATTTTTCATAGGTGCAATTTCTGCTAATTGTCCATTTGGTAATATTAATTGTGCAGCAGAATAAGCACGAAATGATAAACCTTTTAATCTAACTTGTTTGTTTTGAATATCACGCAATATTTTCACAACTGATAACGCACGCATTAAACCTAAATCAGCATTAGAACCTGATTGAAGTTTTGTAACTGGAAATGTGCCACTAACTACTTTTTCTAAATTTACATCTAAATTACTATTTGCTTTACCATTAGGTGTAGCATCTGTATGTCCAATTATTTCCACAACGTTAATACCATATTTGTTGCTGGTACTTTCTATTGCTGGTACTATTTCTCTGAAAATATAGCTTAACATTTGAGGAGGTATTTCTGCACTACCTAACGCAAATCTATAATCACCTTGATCTTTGATAACTATGATTGGTGGTGCATCTGTGAGGCGTTTTTGATTATCTAACTCTCGTTTTAATTCCTCTACTTCTCTTTCTAAATCTTTAACTTTCAAAGGTAAATTGACTGAATTTTTATCAGGTTTATTTTGAACATTAGTTATTTGTGATATGATAATAGTGAGAAATAAAAATAACACTAAGATCATAAACGCATTGGACATTAAATCAGTAAATGCTTGCCAAACGTTTAACTCTTCATTGTATTCAGTGTAGCGTGAACGACGTGCCATAATTTCATGCTTTTACATTACAAAACAATATTGATAAACTTATTTGGTTTAAATTCATGATTCAGGTGTCTTTATTTATTACCTGTCTGAGTTGGTTGATAGAAACTTTAGTATCCTGTAAACTTTTATTACATTCTTGAATATTTTTAATGATTATCTCTAAACCTTGTTCATTTATATTTGTTTGCTTGTTGATACCCTGAAGGATATTATTATTTACTTTTTGATATTCTGAAGTTAATTGAGTGTTGTTATTTTCTAATAGGTTGATCAAATCTACTTTAATAGTCTCCATCTTCATGCTAAATTGATTAGTAGATCCTTCAAGATTGTTGATTAAAGTCTGAAATTGCTGTTGATTATGATCAAGGTTTTGGGAAAGATGAGAAATAAAGCGATCGCCTAAATTATCAAATGCTAAATTCATCTGTTCTGTATTATATTTGACAGACTCTAATAATTGATTCAGGGCGATTTGTTCTTGAGACAAGTTAGAAATAAAGCGATCGCCTAAATTATCAAATCCTAAATTCATTTGTTCTGTATTGTATTTGACAGACTCTAATAATTGATTCAGGGCAATTTGTTCTTGAGACAAGTTAGAAATAAAGCGATCGCCTAAATTATCAAATCCTAAATTCATCTGTTCTGTATTATATTTGACAGACTCTAATAATTGATTCAGGGCGATTTGTTCTTGAGATAAGTTAGAAATAAAGTGATCGCCTAAATTATCAAATGCTAAATTCATTTGTTCCGTATTATGTTTAACAAGTTCTGCATTATATTTCACAAATTCCAATAATTGATTTAGTGAAACATCTACATGACTTAAACTATCAGCTTTATCACTAACTTTTATTTCTACTTGCTCAAGTTTAATCATAGCTTCAGATAAACTATTAGCACCTTGTTGGAGTTGAGGAATAATTTCACTTAACTGAATTTGATTATTTTGATGTAACCCTAATAATTGAACAGAAGTTTGATTAACAACTTTAATATCCTCCCCTAAATTGATTAAATTATTACTTAAACTCTCCATTTGTGCCAACAAATTTATAATCAAATCAGTTGTTTCAGCCAAACTTGCAGCAGATTCAGAAAATTTTTGTTGTGTATTACTTAAATGCTCTGTAGCATTTGATAACTTTAAAGGAAAATCACTTTTATTAAAATTTTCAGCCGCATCTTTAAAAACTTGGGATGTTTGTTGCATTTCCGTCATCGAATCTTGCAAATTATTTATTGAATATTTAAACTCATCCGCAGCACCAGAAATAGTTCCAGCAGCAGCATCAAATTTTTCATAAACTCGTCTAGCTAAATCCATAGTTTGTTTATTTCCATCAGCAATTTGTTGTGCTACCTTACCCATAGATTTTTCTACCGCTTCGCGCACTACTCGACCAAAATTTGTTAAAAATTCATCCTGCTGATCTACCATTCTATTAACTATTCTATCAAGACGAGTATCACCTTGCACTTGTGGAAAATAAATATTATCTAGATAGTCTTCCAAAGAACTAAGCAGACGATATTTAGCAAGTCCACTATTAAAAATGAAATTGACTACCGTTAACAAAGCACTAAATAATAATCCCGTTAGACTGGTAGTAAAAGCAATACTCATTCCTTCTAATGGTTTCTTTAATTCAGCAACTAAATTACTGACATCACTAGCATTAGTTTGATTAATTGCTTGACTGAGAGTAGATAAATTAATAGTAATACCTAAAAAAGTACCAAGTAACCCAAATGCTAACAATAAATTGGGTAAGATGCGACATAAATAATCTATTTGTTCACAGGTGAAACCCTTGATTTTTTCTTGACTATAAACTTGATCAATTAATGCTGTTGTATTTACCTGTTCTAATTGTTGAGATGCTTGTTTAAATCTCTCCTCTAATGTTTCAATAATTTTTAACCGTTTCCCAGGTGCTTGTTTTTTAATCAATCTTTGAATTTTATTACTCAAATCCATTAAATATTTGTAAAGAGATATCCTAAGAAAAATAGTTACCAGAGATGGAAGAATCACAAGAACAACAGTGATAAAAATTAAATAAGGTGGTAGGGGTGGAATCATAAAAAATACCTTTGGTAGTGCGGAAAGATGGTTAAAAGTGGGTAGATGTGAACTACCCATAACAAGATGTTTTAGGTTAGATATTTGTCAAGAATTTTTTGCATTTGTATCTCATAATATTCTTGAGGAATCAAGTTATTATCAAATAACTCTTTTAAACGCGCTAATTCTGAGCGTAATTTATCTTGATTTTGAGTATCAGAATTATCCAGAGGAGAACTAGCTACTATTTCCCCAACAAGAGCTTTTTGATTTTCGATTTTATCTCTAGGTGGAAGTGAATTTTGATTTCTATTTTTAAACATTGCTTCCATCTTCTTCCAAAAACGATTTATTACCCCCTCTTTAATTGTAGGTTGCATATTATCTGGTGAAACATAGACTTTTTGGATATAGGGAAAATTAGGACTATCTTCCGGTATTTTTTTCAGTTTATCTGGAAATTGCCTGAGTTTAGGTAGATATTCATTATCCCATAATGTGGGATTATTTTGCATATCAGAAATTACATCATCTAATATCTTTTGTAAAGTATTCGCCATATTGCGGTTATTAGCTAAATCTTCTAAAGCTTGCATCCAATTTGCACTCACCGCAGCAGTGTAATAACTATCTCGGAAAGAGTCATAATGTTGAAATTCTACCTCCTGATTTTCCTGATTTTCGTTTAACAATTCCAAAGCTAAACAGGGATAAAAAATATCCTCCAGTTGTTCAATTATTCTTGCATCAGGGGGAATGATATCAGAAAAAGAAGTGCGAGCATCATTGTGTAAAAAAGATGTACCAGAATTTTGTTCTCTGATATATGGGTTTCGCATTCTTTCTAGACTACTAATTAATCTCAATGGAAAACCTGCATACTCATTGACAATTAAAATTTCATCATCTGCTTGTATTGCTTTTAAAACACTTGAGGAAATTCCTAAATCTTGTGTTAGCAGTTTTTTAAATTCTGTCACATCTGATTCGTCTGTATCTTTATATCCTATTAATTTACTACTTTTAGCAGGATCATCTCGAAAATAAGGATCATTCAAATTTAACCGCAGTAAAGGTTGAGCTTCCTGCATAATTTGTGTTAACCGAGTAGCACCTGCGGAGGAAGAATATTTTTTCATGAAGCGTTTAATCACAGAATTAACAATATTGCTACCACGAAAAGCAAATATTTTCACAACTTTGGGATCAATTTCCTGTTTTATTTGAGAGTATGTAACTCTTTCTCGATTGAGTAAAAATGCCAAGGATGGATCTTTACCAGTTGCTTCGGTAATCGCTGAACTTGCTAATACTAATTGAGAACGCAGATCATTTTCCGGTAACATTGTTTGATAGCAAAGTTCTATATCTTCACTATCAAAAATAGCCTCCCCACTCATTTCATCAAAATTCAATTGTTTTAATTCTCGTTCCTCTTTTTCATAAGCACTTTGTAAGTCTTCTATCAAACTGCTAAAAGCCGCAACTTGTTTTTCTCTTTCTTGAATGTGCTTTTGTAAATGATTAACTATTTTCAGTGTCTCTTGTAAAACTGTTAAATCAAAATTATGCCTGATCAGTTTACAAACTTCCTGAATAGCTTTTTTAGATTCATCTTGAAATTGGCTATTTTTTAAATTGCCAATCAGCATAAATTTATTTTCCAGTTCTTCAATTATTTGGTCAGTATTATCCCATTTTCTTTCTACATCTTCTATGCGTTTCATTCCCCCACAATCAGTTATGGATTCTTGCAAATCTCGTTGATATTTATGCAGTTCATGTTGCAGTGCTTCTAACCAATTACGGGTATTTCTAATAGAAAATTTAGCTTCTATGGGTGTAAGTAGCTGAATCAAATAATCATCAATATTGGTATTAAGTTCTTTGGCAATTTTAGGGGCAGATTGAATTAATTTTGTTAACCAATAACCGCGAATACTTTCCGTTTCTCCTGGTTGTACAGTACGGAATTGTTTAGTAAATTCTGTGGCTAACTGTTGCCTAACATTTGTCCGATCATCTTTATTTTTACATTCAGAGATTAACTTTAATAATTTAGTTTGCCAAGTTTTCAAACTATTAGTAAAAGTCTTGCTAGATTCTTCTACAGACTCGGATAATTTATTAATTAATCCATCACGTTTTGCTAGATCACTTTGCCAGTGATTTTGAATCAAAAATTGTTCAAGTAAGTTGACAGGATCAGGACTTTGACCTTTACCATTTAACCAAAATCTAACTAATTCTGAACTGACTTTAGTTAAGGCTATTTGAATGATCGTATCACGGGGAAAATAAATGGCGGAAAGTCCAAATGTTAAGTATCTTTGGCTATTAGGACGGGGGTGTTTATCTGGTTGAATTATGTGTTGTAAAAAATTATCTCGATTTCCTTTAACTACTGAACCAAGTTCACCAGAAAGTTCTAAGGCTATTTTATGGGCAATCACATTACATAGTTTACCTTGGGTGAGTATTTCATATTCTCCACCAGTCTGATTAGATAGCAAATAAGCATAATCAAAAGGTGGACGTTTTTCTTTAATAATGGACAGATTCTCAATATCATAACAAGCTGCAAATTCTGTACCAGGATTACTGTAATGGTTTAATTCTTTTAATGCAGCATAAGTATTAGCATTCATGTTAGGAGTATTACCATACAATTCTGGACTAATTACTAAATAGCCAAAAATGCGAGCGCCTTGATCCCCATAAAGATTTCTTAAACTATAAGCAACATCCAAAAACATTCCGCTTCCCGTACCACCACAAAGAGAACCAACAACAAAAATACTTAATCCCGGTTCTATTTTAAAACCTGATTTTAGTAATAAAGATTCGTGTCCTCTGGTGCGTCTTTCTGCTGTTTCAATTGCTGTTTTCACCTTTTGATAGTTGTGAAAAAATGCTAATCTTCCTACAGGTCTAATACCTTTTGCTCCCTCTTCCACTGCTTTAATATTCCGCAATAACTGAGGAGGAAACCAGATCCCAATATGATCATAAGGTCCGTAACTATTATATTCTGAACGTCGTTCTAGTCCGTCCACAAACATGGTGACATCTTTCGATGACATGGTAGCACTGACTTTTTCAGCTTCTTTAAAACTTAAATCCACACCATGATAGCTACTTCCTGTTCTAATACCTGTAACTTGGGTTGATGCTTTATCTGTGTCAATGTGAACAAAACTGACAATTGGTAAATTATTTAAATCTCCATAACGGTCAACAATTAACCGTCTAATTCGCATTAAAACATCTCTACCAGTACCACCCAAACCGATACAAATTGTACGGTTAATTCCTCTATATTGAGTTTCGTTTGTTGTTGCTTGATTCATAGTTTTTACCCTGAATACTATTTTTTGATTTTGATGGTTATTTCGTGTTCGCGCTGGCGTTTATCTGGACAATTTAAGGTAAAGTTAGAATTTGTGATCAGAGTTCTTGATTTTACTTTTTTGTTGTTGAGTTCAATCTTAGAATCTGATGTAGGAACTAGATAAAGTTTTTCTCCTTTACGTTCTAAATAAGCTTGTAATTCTCCACTGGGACAGTCTATAGAATCTACACAGGTAGGATCATATTCACCAATTGCAATTTTTTTATTATTTGGTAATCTACATATTTGTTCTTCATGTTCTCCATTCGATTCAAACTTGACTCGCACATCCCATTTTTTTTGTAATTTGGCAAATTTGAAGATACTGCAACAGGCAGCAGCCAATATTAATAATAAAATGAAACTGGGTAGCCATAACTGTTTCAGCAAATAAGGATTAACTAAACAAGTTTCTTGACCTCCTGGTGCTGGTGTACAAAATTCTTGAACCGTAGGATTTAGGTCTATTACAGATAGTGTATAATCTTTATTATCTTGATTTTTAATGATAAGCGATCGCTCTTTTAAAGGCAAAGTATTCAACCAATTTTTTCTTTCTTGACTTTCCGGGGATGTAGCAATTCTAAACGGACTATCACGAGGGGTTTCTATCCAAACTTCTGACGTAATTCCTGGCTTTGTAAATAACGGTGCATCAGTAACCCAAACAACCGACTGGGGTTTAATTGGTTGATTTTTCGTCAGCCGATTTTGATTAATCTGTGCTATACCTTGATATACTGTTAACTCTGCCCTTTGAATATCTGTACCATAACGATTTGGATCATAATTTAACGGAATTTTCGCTAAAATTTTATTAATATTTTCTATATTTTTATGATTAAAATATATCGGTGTTCCCAATGGATTTTCTAGAGAAATCACATCATCAGAAACCACATTTTGAGCAAAAGGAACAACATAAACAGAATCTCCCGGTTTGAGACTGTCTTCAACTATTTGACGTAACCGAATACGTCCTTGGTCATTTAAACCCACACTTTCCGTTACATCAATGGCCAACACAACATCACGTTTACCCCCTCCTAAGAGGGACACTAACCGCAAACCATCCTTTTGTGTGCCTGTCAGTGGTTGTCCAGGGGCAATTTTTGTCAAAGTCACAAACCCTATAACTCATTAAATAGTATATGTATAAATTTTATATCACAAATTACACTACAAATAAATAGTAAGTCTAGTTTAAAAGATAAGTCTTATCATAGTATTTTTACTGTTTTTAATATAAATACATTTATATACATATAAATTCGCAAATGCAAAAATTTAATATTATATGCACTCTTTCTAGTATTAGGTTTAAATAACAAAAATATAATCAGATATAATCAAATATTAACACCTGTAGCACAAAAATATCATGAATTTTTGCCTATATTAAGTATCTGAATACCATGCAAAGTCCCAGACAAATGATTACATTCGCAGTTTTGGGCAAATCTCAGAAGTGCGGTTGACTATTAATGAGAATTATAACCAAA
>NZ_JACJPT010000144.1:0-11336 GCF_014696195.1 Sphaerospermopsis sp. FACHB-1094
GATTTCAAGAGATGGCAAAGAAATTTTCAAATCTCCTCCTGACTCCTGACTCCTGACTCCTGACTCCTATGCCCTCACGGAAAGACTTTCTCAGCAACCCCTAATTATTATGCCTCCAGTGGGTGCAATTAGTGGTAATAGAGAATCAGAATTTAATGCTGATGTTGCAATTTGGAATCGTCAAACTAAGCTAGGAAAAGTATTTATTTCTTCCACTATTTTCACTTTACCTAATGGTGGTAAACGTTCTGCTGATGTCGCTTGGGTAGCTAATGAACGTTGGGATGCTTTAAGCATTGAAGAACAAGAAAAATTCCCTAAAATTTGTCCTGATTTTGTCATAGAATTACGTTCTCGTACCGATTCTTTAACTCAATTACAGGAAAAAATGCGAGAATACCTGAATAGTGGTTTACGTTTAAGTTGGTTAATTGATCCCCAAAATCAACAAGTAGAAATTTATCGTCAAAATCAACCTGTAGAAATTCTATCCTTACCGACAACTTTATCAGGAGAAGATGTTTTACCAGGATTTATTTTAGAAGTACCTAATTTTCCATGATTAATAATAGCATTTATCCCAATCACCAATCACCAATCACCAATCACCCATTACCAACCTACTTTGTAATCCGATTTAATAAAAATAGTGAAGCTATAAGTCCTGAAAAATGCGCTGATACAGTATTTATATTTGCCTGTACTACAAGCATATCTAAACCGCTAATAATCCGAGTGGGGTCAAATAATTGCGTTGTTACTGCTTGTGGCGAAATTGACCTAGCAACCAGTGTACCTACAATCGCTTGCGCTCCTAACAGTGTGACTAAAATTCCACCTAAATTTACCCATAACCCTAATCTTAATACTTGCACACTTTCCAGCTTACGAGGACGGTTACTAGGATTTGAGGATTCTAATTGTTTGCCAATTGTTGTATACCTATAGGCTAAGTAAATACCCGCACCTAAAACAATTAGTCCACAAACCGCTAAAAACACACCAAAGCCTGTTCCGGGATTATTACTAGGGCTTCCTGGTCTTTGACTAAAAAAGGCAAATAATATCACTATTATACCAGAAATTACCCCTAAAACTAATTGTATCCAAAAACTAATCCAACCTGCTAGGCGAAACATTTGGGCGATCGCTCTAATATTAGAGGATGGGGTTTCAAAATTTTGTGTCATAAATCTAAATATTAAATATATTCGGTAATAGGTAATAGGTAATAGGTAATAGGTAATAGGTAATGGGTAATGGGTAATTAAATAATTATTCTCAGTCACCAATCACCAATCACCTATCACTCATCACTGCTTCCCTTAACTTCCAGAATAATTGATAATGTATATGTCAGATCAAAAAGTCAAAATTAATTATGGGTAATACTATTGTGCAATCTACTTTCCTACTCACTTTACTTTTATCAGTAGGCTTATTTTTCTTTATTCGTGCTTCTACAAAAGAACGCACCGAACAAGCGCAGTTAACTTCTGAGCAAGATGAAGCTACTTTGATGAACCAACTCAAGGAGTATTTTCGCTCCCGTTCCTACCGTGTAACATCTATAGAGAAAGAAAGGAATCAGGTTAATTTTGAAGGATTTGTTAGACCTAGCTGGTTTTTAGCTATATTCTTAACTATTTTAGCCGCAGTTGGTTTTGCTTGCCTCTCTTTGGTTTTATCTCAGCTTTTTTCTAGTCACAGTCCATTTTTCTTGGTTTTAGTCCTGCTGTCACCATTAAGTGGTATATTTTATTGGCGCAAAGCAGGAAGACTTGAGAAAGTGTCACTCAAAATGGAGTCTACCCCAAATGAACAACACTCCTCAAGTATAATTACTGTCATCGCCCATCGTGATGAACTCGCTGAGTTACAAAAGGCATTACAGTTAAAAATGGTTGACTAAACTTGATTTGTTAGTCCAGGCTTGATAATCGCATCCTGATGATGAATTGCTAACTTCTGACAGACTTTTGAGGAAAGAGAACAGTAGGGAGGAAACACACCAAATCTTATATGGGTAGTTTTGCTTTTAGATACATTTAGCAATTAAAGCTCATTATATCTAAGCAAAACATATTCTTGTGTGCTTGATTTTGTTGCTACTCCCTCCTGTATGATTATCTTAGATATAAAACCATGCAATCTAAAACTGCACAGGGTTTGACAATCTAAATTGAATTAGCTCTACTGACAGTTCAGCTACAAACTTAAAAAAAATTGAATTTTTGCATAAACTGATCAATTTTGCCAGTTAATTAATGCCACAGTCAGAAGTAAGAATTAGGATTCAATGCGTAAGAGATAATTTTAGAACTTAGCGACTTGCCACAGCCACTAATTCTTGTTGACTAGCTGGAGTTTCCAACACTCTCAGACTAGGAAATAGAAAATGATTCTCTTCTACGTATTGAGCGCCAAACAGACCTTTTTCCGCCCAGAAATAACGGTCTGTAGTGTGTTCGTTGCGTTTTACAAGTAGCAAGGCAGGAGGCAAGATACCTTCAGCTTGAATGAATTTTCTCGCTGCTGTCACAGGTTTATCTTCGCCACTTTCTATGCTGTACTGAGGTACGTGTTCTAGAATCCGTCGTCCTTCCTGACGACGACGACTTTTCCGTTTGCGTCTCCTTGCCAACCTATTGTCCTCCTCTTTCAAGCTATAAGTTTGTAGTCATAGCTACAAAACCCGTCGTAATTATATAAGTTATAACTGAAAAAATCAATGGTTTTTAACCTTTTGATACAACTAAAGTCATCTGTTAGCAATTTAGAAAAATTATCAGTAGCAAAGTATCGTGTACATTACAGTATAAATCACTAGAAATTCGGAAATGTATCAAGTTTTTTGGTCTTAGGGAATAGGGAACAGGGAACAGAGAATAAATTGCTGTGTAATTCATTAGACTGGAAAACGCTATAAAATATTTAGTACAGCAGAAGGCAGGGGAGGTAGGGGGAGCAGGGGAAGATTAATAACCCAATCCCCAATCCCCAGTTACCTGCTATCAGCCGCTAGTCCATAATCCTGAGTAAGAACTAAAAATGTTAATTTCTGCTAGTTCTGATTTTATTGCTCTATGCAAAGAGCAAATATCTCTGTTAACCCAAGGACTGGGAGCGTCTTTGAGTGTTGTCTATTTAACTCAAGAATTAGTAGACACTCCCACAGGTGAGGCGCAATTAATTCCAGTGGTGGTTTACCCAGAGACAGTAAGATTAAAACAAGCCGAGGATCTGGTTCAGGGTCAAGACAACAAGCAAATAAAATTTAGTAAAATTTTGGCATTACCAGACCAGCGGGGAAAGTTATTGACAGCAGGTTCAGCTTCTGATCCTCCATCCCCGGAGTCAGAAAATACAAATACACCCCTACCAAATTTAGAAGATGAATATATATTCAGTGGTAATCAAATTGTGTTACCTCTGATTTATGAAAGTGTGATGATGGGGTTATTGGTGACAGGAAGAGAAGATCGACCTTGGAATGAATCGGAAGAAAGGGAAATTCAACGCATAGCTAAAACCCTAGCGATCGCCTGTATTTTAGATCAGCGTCAAGTTTGGTTACAACAACAATTACATCAACAACAACTTCTGCAAGAACAACAACGGGATTTATTGGATAATCTTTTACACCAGTTTCGCAACCCTTTAACAGCTATTCGCACCTTTGGGAAACTGCTGTTTAAAAGATTGCGGCCAGCAGATCCTAACCGAGATGTAGCCACCAGTATAGTTAGGGAAAGCGATCGCCTCCAAGAATTATTACAACAATTTGATCAAGTTATAGACTTAACAGATACAGATTTAACCCCCATTCCCCTGCCAGAGTCTAAACTGCCAGAATCCAAAATTGTTGTCGAGGCATCTGTACAGAAACCAGCTAACCCACCCCTATTATTACCAGGAACAGGAGAAAATATTATTGATTGTCACTTACAAGATTTATTAGTACCATTATTAATATCGGCTCAAGCTATTGCCCAAGAAAGAAATCTAGAATTAATAGCAGATATCCCTGAAAATGTACCATTAGTAAAAGCTAATATCAAAGCATTAAGAGAAGTATTGAGTAATATTATTGATAATGCCTTGAAATATACCCCTGCTGGCGGGAAAATTTGGATTCAAACCGGACTGCAAAAAGCTAATTTTCAAGGTTTAGCTATTAGTGATACAGGTCCTGGTATTCCTCCAGAAGACTTAAAGCATTTAGGAGAAAGACATTATCGCGGTGTACAAGCACAAACAGAAATTCCTGGAACCGGTTTAGGAATTGCGATCGCCAAACAATTAATCGCACAAATGCAAGGAGAAATCGAAGTTTTTAGCCCTGCATTAAATTCAAATATTACTTCCCCAAAACATCCAGGAACTACTTTTATTATTTGGTTGCCGGAAGTAGGTGATAGATGACTGGGGACTGGGGACTGGGGACTGGGGACTGGGGACTGGGGACTGGGGACTGGGTAATCAATTTTATTTTTCCCAATCACCAATCACCAATTACCAATTACCAATTACCAATCACCAATCACCAATTACCAATTACCAATTACCAATCACCAATCACCCATCACCCATCACCACTATTGCACAGAAATTAATAGATTTTGATTAATTGTCATTTCTAAATCTGTGTTAGGTTCAATGGCAATTAAATCCACACTATTTCTACCAAAGAAAAGACCAATCAGCGCCCCAATACCAGCACCTCCGAGAACTTCTTCTGTAGCCACGGCGCGATCGCCTGTCACCGCAGATACTGCTGCTGCTGCTCCTG
This sequence comes from Sphaerospermopsis sp. FACHB-1094, assembly GCF_014696195.1. NCBI lineage: Bacteria > Bacillati > Cyanobacteriota > Cyanophyceae > Nostocales > Aphanizomenonaceae > Sphaerospermopsis > Sphaerospermopsis sp. FACHB-1094. The sequence goes on from NZ_JACJPT010000144.1 coordinate 4,793, forward strand.
CTCCCAATATAGTATTTCTGATAATTGAACTGGTGCTAGTGCCTTTCCTCACAGTTTCCACTTTGGTAATCACATCAGAACTAGCACTCACATTATATTCTTGCCCTGTGGTTAAAACTAATTTTTGTGCTACAAATTGAGAACCACCTTGAGCCGGTCTAAGTTCACCTATCACCTGACTCCCCGCAGGAATCACTACTCTACCATCTTGAGTAATTACACTTTGTGATGTGGTTAAAGTTAAAGGTGCAGTTTCATCTTTAGTTACTAGAATTTTTTCAGCCCGTTCATACTTGACAGGAATCACTGTTCCTTGGGGAATGGTAACAGTTGTAACTGGTGGTGGTGTGGTTTGCAGAGCTACAATATAAGGTGAGTTAATAGTCGCAGCCTGATTAGCACTCACTAAAGCTTGGTAAATGAAAGCCGCTACTTGCGCTCTGCTTGCAGTTACACCAGGATTGAGAAATCTCACATTAGGATAGTTGACGACAATACTTCTTTCAGTGGCCGCAGCAATGGGAGTACGAGCATAGCCAGAAATACTTGCAGAATCATTGAATAATCGTAGAGTGCTTTCCACATTACCAGTAGCAGCATATTCTAAACCATTAGCCAAAGAAACTAAAACTTGTTCACGGGGAATAGCTTGATTAGGTCTAAAAACATTGCCAGGATATCCTGATAAGAAACCAATAGAGTAAGCTTGTCTAATGGCGTTATATGCCCAATAATTACTAGGGACATCATTAAAATTGATAGGTTGCCGCTGTGAAGATTTGCTAAAAGCTTTATTAATCATGGCTGCAAACTGCGCCCGTGTCACCGGTTCTTCTGGACGAAATGTACCATCAGGAAATCCCGCAATTACACCCCGTTGTGATAACTGTTGAATAAATTGTGATGCCCAATAATTAGATGAAACATCAGAAAAACCAGTTTGTGCTAAGGTTGGTGCAGATGTTATTAAAGGTGTTACACTGCCAACTGTGACACTCAAAGCCATGAATAAGGCTGTTTTTGATTGCAAGCGATTTAAAGTAAACATTGATTTTACTCCTGTAAAAATTATAAGAAGGAACAAGGAACAGGTAACTTTTAACAGGGGATAGGAAAAACATGAAAAGTCTTTTGCTATCTGACTTTGATAATCACTGTTTGTCCTAACCCACCTAGTAACTGCTTTATTTGTTTTTTTTGTTATCTACTCTGTTAACTACTTAGACAATTTTCACCTTAAACTGTTCCCAGTTGTTTCTTGAATTTGTAAATAGTTTTACTTTTAGGTTTACTGTCATTGATAGAAATACGAATTTAGTAACAGCAGTGAATTATGACTTTAGTCATCTACTTTAGTCATCTATTAAATATTGTTTTTAACATAAAATCAAGCGATCGCACACAATATTTGCAATGGCGATCGCTTTTTCAGCATCATAAAACTCACGACTGCAATTAAGTTAAGTCTAGTTACGAGATAGTACCAAATTAGACAAAAGTGTGATATCTAAATCCTCTTCCGTCCGCAAAACGAAAACATCAGCCTGTTTCTTCCGCAACAGCACACTTGCTAAAGCACCCGCAGCAGCACCACCAATAGGTTCTAAAGTTTCAATTTTCTTGTTACCTGTCAGTAGTGAAATCACAGTAGCTGCACCAGCACCAATAGCAGCATCAGTTAAAACCTGTCCAGTATCAGTTCCTTTGGAGATTTTTTCAGTTTCGGTGATAGTGCGAGAATTAGCATTAATCTGCTGCCGTCTTCCACTGGCAAATACTAATTCTCTAGCTACAAAGCGTACACCTTTTTTATTGTTACTGTTAGGCAGGTTCACCGGTTGTAACTCCCCTACCACCTCAGTATTAGCCGGAATCAACACATTTCTGTTACTGTCGATAATATCATTAGCTATTCTCAGCGTTAGAGGTAATCTTTCTCCAGGATTTACAATTACTTTCTCTTTTTCATAAGTCACAGGTAAGGTGACATTTGCCGGAATGGTAATGGTTCGGGGTTGGTTAATATTGAATTGTGCTTGAGCAGGAGCAAAGGTAAATAAAGGGGTGACAGCACCTGTAGTAATGGCTATTGTCATCAGTGCCGCAGTTCCAGACTGCCAACTCATAAGACTTCTCATATATGATATTTCCAATGATGTGGATAGATTTGATGACGTGGGTTGACCCGGATAGTTTCTTCTATTATCAGTTATCCGTTAGTAGTTGACTGCGTTTTTCAGGGTGAGACTCAGTTTCCCAGTTACCAAGAGGACAAAAAAGATGAGTAAGTACATTATTTTTAAAGCTGAGGATGCAAGCTCTCAACAGTGGGAACAAATGCTATTAGCTCACACAGGTGCTTGTACTGATATACTTGCAGAACATTACGATGGTTCCAAAAAACCAATTCCCCAACCAGGATACAGACTAAGAGATTTTCACACAGTTGAAAAATTTATTGATCCTCAATTTCCAGGTGCGAGTACCCATAGCAGGGTAGGTGATTGGGAAGTGACAAGAGTTGAGGAATATGTACCTAATTTACCTGTGGGTGGGTTTGAATCAGTAGTGATTTGTTATTGCCACTACTCCCCTGTGGTTACTCCACTAGAACCATTACCCAGACTTCAATTTGCACAAGAATTACAGCAAGTTTAGACAGCAAATATACAACTACTGATTCCCAAAATAAACAAAACAGCCCACAAAAATCAGCATGACAGATGAGCAGCATCAACGGAGGAGCGTTGTATAAAACTTGCTAGAAGCAAAGGTAAGCGATTAGTCGAGATTATCAACACAGAAGATGAACCCCTGCCAATAATCTGTATTTTTGAGGATTACCCAAATGAGTGAAACAGCTACTCAAGTGCCTATAAATACTATTGTTCCTATGCTGAATGCAATTAGCGATCGCAACTGGCAACAATTCAAAATTTTAGAAGCTGATTTTGTTAGTCAGTATGGGGTAGAAGTATGGGAAGAAGTATTTAATTTCCGTCTCAAACCAGCATTAGATCAAGATTCTGACCGTTGGTTGTTGGTTCAAAAATGCAGCCAGGGTATTAAATCAGTAAAAACAGTGACTTAGTTGAGGCGATCACCTACCTACGGCTAGTTACCAAAGGTAAGTCCTATGGGTAATTTGGTAACAGGTGAGAAAATCCTAGTTTTAATCCTGTTCATCCTTTAATCCTGGAAATCCTGATTCTGACAATTTCCCAAACAAAAACCCGCCCTTGGGCGGGTTAAAATTTGTAGGTTTAATCAAACGCCTACATCACAACTAACTCAACTTAGAAGCTGAAGGTTGTACGCAAAGTACCTACATAAATGGTGTCATTGTTATCGTTGTGTTCAGGATTGAAGATCACCAACAAACCAGGAGTAATCATAATGTTGTCGGTGAGCTTCATCTTATACAAACCTTCTAAATGGTAAGAAGTGCTAGGTTCTCCATTTACTGATGTACCAGCAACTTCGCGACCAGTAACTTTAGGAGGTTGACCAAATATTATACCCAAAGTGTTACCTTCTCTACCCAAATCTTTCAGACCTAATGTCGCTGCCCAGTACCAAATATCTGCACTTTGAGCAGGACCAGTGACAGTATTAGCAGTTGTGTAACCAGCCCAGCCGCCTAATGTAATTTTATCACTGGGGTTAAAGGTCAACTGTAAGCCGTAGTTGTCAGATTCAACAGGAACAGTAGAATTTCCATTTACTGTTGCACTACCTGTGCTACCCAATAAGTTTACCTCGCCAGCGGACTGATAAGAGCGAGCATAGGCGAAACCTAGATTTAAGGCTTTACTTGGCTTGAATGCTATCTGACCGAAAATAGTGTTACTACCATCAAACAAACCTTGACCAATAGCAGGATTAGCAGCGTCATTTCTACCTCTAGCAAAATAAGCTGCACTTAAAGTCAATGGTCCTTGAGGATTAACGTTAACAGTGATACCTGCACCATCTTGAGCTAGGCGATAGATAGGGCTGAAACGTCCGTAACGGGATAGCGCACCTGTACCACTGCTTCTGAAGTCAGGGTTGAAAACGTTCACGTTTTCATTCAACTCCCCACCAACAGCGTCAATCCTGACACGGATTTTTTCACCAAAGTTGAAAGCGTAGTTGAGTTTGTCAATTTCAACTGAGTTGCCAGTACCAGTATTAGCTTCATAGCCTAAACGGGTCATTCTAGTCCCAGTCGAAGCAGATCCAGTTAAACTATCCAATGATTGAATATTTCCAGCCTGTAAACGGGTTTGCAACACATCAGTACCCATGAAGCTGCTTTCTAAACTCAACCGCACCCGGTTGGAGAAAGTTATGTTGCTGTCTAAATTAGGATTGTTATTGGGGTTGTTGTCTTGATCAGCTTGTTTATCCCCAAAAGCCTGAGACACACTGAAAATCGCTTCCCCTCTCAGCTTGGTAGTAGTAGAAAACTGATTAGCTTCTAACTCAGCAGTACGAGCTTCTAAAGCATCTACACGACCACGCAGAGTTGCTAGTTCAGCAGAAAACTCTTCTTGTAACCGTTGCAAGGTAGCTAAATCTTCCTTGCTTACCATGTCAGCGGTAGCTGTAGCAATCAATTCGTTAACTCGGTCTAAGCAAGCATTCAAACCTGCTGCAAATTCATACCGACTCAAAGCACGATTACCGCGGAAAGTACCATTAGGATAACCTGCAACACAACCGTAACGCTCAACTAATGACTGCAAAGATTGAAACGCCCAGTCAGTGGGTTGCACGTCGGAAAATTGAGAAACGGATGTTACTTGACCGATGCTATTAGCTTCCTGAGATAACTGTGCAACACTGGTTGCTTGTTGATTGACTTCGTTTGCTAAGGCACTGTTAGCAGACAGCAAGGTAGCTGCAATAACTGGACTAACTTTTAGAACATTCCAAAATAGTTTTGTCATGTTTTTACTCTCACTCACACCTAAGGAATTTTGATGATTATGATAAAATACCCGAAGTTTTCAGGGCATTTACACATAAAATTCTTTGTATTCACTATATATTATTTATGGTATCCAGCACAAGTCCCAAATTAATATTTTAAGTTAATTTTTGGAAGAAATACTGGTTAATTGGGTCTGTAAATTCAGCACAACACTGCGTCTATGACGTGATATTTTTCCTTCTTCCTCAAATTTCTGCAATAGTCGTGTCACTGTGACTCTCGTTGTGTTCAACACCTCTGATATCTCTTGATGTGTAAGATTTAAATCAATCAACTTACCCTGTTCTATATCCCGACCAAATTTTTCACTCAACCACACCAAAAATTTCCACAACTTTAGAGAAGTTGGCTTACGATGTAATATGCTTAAAAGTTCCTCTGTTTGCTGAATGTAGTGCAATAATGCCTTTATCTCTTCATGCCAGAGATGGGGCGGTATCAAAGTCGCTTCTACACTGGTCAAACACTCAATATGGTAGGGGTTGACTTTTGACAAAGGATAGCCAACTATATCTCCTAAACTCCAATAACCCAAGGTGATATATGTTCCATCTTCATTCCAAGTCAAGGTACGAACTAACCCTCGATCAATACGCCACAATACATCATTGCTGACTGGAATTATTGACCGACGAGTAAATATTTGTTGGTTTAAATGTTTGTTTTTAGGGTAGATGAGGGTTTCAGTTGTGGAAAACATCATTTTTAGTTAGATGGGTATAATAGGTATAAATTTAAATAACGTAAGTTGCTAGTTCTGCAAGAAAGGCTCTCAAATCAAAGTAAGAAGGATACGTAGACAGCAAAAAAGCAGGGAACACCATTATAATTCATTCTTTCTCCTGACTCCTGACTCCTATTCCTAACTAGCAACTTGGGTTAATAGATTTTAGATGGAAGATATTTTTACGCTATCTTGCATTGACTGTAATATTAAAAGTTTAAGAATAGGTAAGCTTTTAGTGAAATGTATGTTATTTAGGGTTTGCTGAATAAATATGAAAACTTTACAGGTAAAAAGCAAGATATATCAAGGGTTAGTAGCTAGTTACTGTTTTCTTAACCAATACTAACAAATACTCACATTTACTGAAAATTTCCTGTCATCTTTTGCTTTGTGACAGAATTACAGTAAAATCACTGTATGCTACTAGGATTCAAAACCCAACTCAAAGTTAACAAGCAACAACGACTACTACTGGCGCAAAACGCAGGAGTAGCCAGACACGCTTGGAATCAAGGTTTAGCACTTTGTCAACAGGTATTATTACATAACAAACTGCAACCAGAAGACAAAATCAAATTTCCCACAGCCATAGATTTACACAAATGGTTAGTAGCAGCCATTAAATCTACCCATCCTTGGTATTATGAAGTGTCTAAATGCGCCCCTCAATACGCATTAAGATATTTGTCAGATGCTTTTAAATCTTTCTTCAAAAAAAGTAAAGGGTTTCTTAAGTTTAAGAAAAAGGGTAAACATGATTCTTTTACCTTAGATGGTGTCATAAAAATTGACTACAGAAAGGTAAAAGTACCCGTAATTGGTTGGATAAAAACTTATGA
>NZ_JACJPT010000145.1:0-11109 GCF_014696195.1 Sphaerospermopsis sp. FACHB-1094
ACCGCCCTTCGACACCGCTCAGGACAGGCTCAGGACAGGCTCAGGACAGGCTCAGGACAGGCTCAGGACAGGCTCAGTACAAGTCGCTCAGTAACCAGACATTCTGATTCAGACAATTTCAATTTCCTCTGTCAGCAATAACAAGATAGGGGTTTGGCATTGCTAAACCCCTACATATTGTACCTACTGACTCGCTTTTTCTGTTAACTTAGTCAACACATCATTAGACCTTTCCACAAAAGACTTCATGCCCTCAGCGTCAAAGCCTTTTTGTGACATCAACGCTAAATCATAAACGTGCTGACAAATCATTTTTGTTAACTGCGCTGTGGGTGATTCTCCATCACCTTGAATAATACTTCCTTGGTTCAAGGTTAACAAGTTTTGAATCAAAGGATGGGCGGTATTTACTAACAAAATATGATCTTCAGGAAATTCTGCATTTTGCTGTTGCATCATGGCGTTCATATCTCGCAAACGACGCAAAATTTCTGGTAACAATACCATTGCTGGTGGTGTTCCTTGGGGATTATCTGATTTTAATGCCTCGGTACGAATATTAACTTTTGGTTTGTTGAGTGATTTTTCAAATAATTCTTTGATAATTTCACTCTTGGTTTTGTTGGTTGTGGGGTCTACAATTTCCCCTGATTTATCATCTAATAATGTGTTATCAATGTCAGAGTCTACCCGTGTAAATTTAACGTCCTGATATTCTCTTTCTAGGAAGTTAATAAAGTGGGTATCAATGAAGGAGTTCATAAATAGAACTTCTAAACCTTGGTTTTTGTGAAGTTCTACATAAGTCGCTTGACTCGCTTCATCGGTGCAGTAGAAAACTTTATTTTCGTGGCGTTCTTTGTTGCGTTCTAAATATTCTTTGAGGGTGGTATAAGGTAAGCTGGTGGTGTTTCCTGGGGTGACATCTTGCCAAACATCACTCTCAGAAGATTGTACTTCTACTGCGGGTGTTTCTGTTTTTTCTGCTTCTAATTTGGCAGTGGTGCGGAAAACGATGATGTCTTCAACTTGTTTCTTAAATTTCTCATCGTTGAGAACACCAAATTTAACGAATGTGCCTAAATCTTTCCAGGCGTTGATATATTTTTCTTTGTCGGTGCGATATAATTCTTTCAAGCTATCGCCGACTTTTTTAGCGATGTAATCACCGATTTTTTTAACTGTGCGATCGCCTTGTAATGCACTCCGGGAAACGTTCAAAGGAATATCTGTACTATCAATTACCCCCCGCATAGGTAGTAAAAATTGAGGAATAATTTCATCACAGTTATCACTTACAAAAACCTGATTACAGAATAACTTTGTTTGTCCTTTAGTGACATCCACATCAGGGCGCATTTTCGGGAAATACAAAATCCCGTTCACAATAAAAGGATAATCTGTATTTAGATGCACCCATAACAAAGGTTCTTCTTGGAAAGGATAAAGATAGCGGTAAAATTCCAAATAATCTTCTTTAGTTAAACTGCTAGAAGATTCGCGCCAAGGTGCTTTTTGTTTATTCAAAACTTCCCCATCTAATTTGATGGGAACTGGCATAAAATCACAATAGGTTTTAACTAAATTCTTAATTCTCGCAGGTTCTAAATATTCTTCCTCATCGGGCATTAATGTTAAAGTAATGGTAGTACCGCGAGAGGTGCGAGAAGATTCATCTAATGTAAATTCTGGTGAACCATCACAAGTCCAATGTACTGCTGTTGCACCTTCTTTATAGGATAGAGTGTCAATTTCGACTTTTTTCGCCACCATGAAGGAAGAATAAAAACCTAAACCAAAATGTCCGATAATTGGTTGATCGGCTTTTCCTTCATATTTGTGAATAAATTCTTCCGCACTGGAAAAAGCAACTTGGTTAATATATTTTTTGACTTCCTCTGTGGTCATTCCAATGCCATTATCAGAAATGGAGAGGGTTTTTTTATCTTTATCAATGGCAATGGTAATTTCTGGTTCACTGATATCTCCGTTGTATTCTCCTGCACGGGAAACCATTTTGATTTTTTGGATCGCGTCTACTGCGTTGGATACCAGTTCCCGTAAGAAAATTTGATGATCTGAATAGAGAGATTTTTTGATAATTGGGAAAATATTCTCAGTATGGATACTGATAGTGCCTTGTTCTAACATAGTTATCCGTGTGTTTGATTTACTTGCAGATAATTCTGAGGATCAATTTTCGTCTATATATGTCTTTTTTGAGGTAAGGAATACCTCTAAATAATGATTCGGATTACACTACCATGATAGGGGGATTGGTGACTAGGACTGGTGACTGGGAGGAGAATTGTAGGTAAATAATAGTAACAAAGTTAAGTAAGTGGGCGTTAAAAATTGTCGTTATGACAAGGGAACAGGGAATAGGTTTTTAGATATTTTACTTTTCGTTACATATTTCGGTTTTTTCTGTTCACTTACTTAGTGGATAATTTTAAGTAATCTTGAAGTGCTTATAATGCTTTGCAAAATTCAGAGAACAAGATACTTGACTCATAATTGAAAATCTGTTATAATTATATTCATCAAGAAAGACTATTTTAAAATTAAATGTAATGCAATAAACTATTATGCTATCAGTGGAAGAGTTAATTCAAGAAGCCTTATCTTTACCCAGTGCTACTAGAGTATTTTTAGTAGAAAAGCTAATTGAAAGTTTAGAATCGGATATTGATGGCAACATCCAAAAAATTTGGAATACAGAAGCTAAAAAACGCCGGGATGAAATTCGCAATCGTACAATTGAACCAATTTCAGGAGAGGTAGCTTTAGCGCAAATCAGAAAAATTTTAGAAAAATGAAATATACTTTTCATCCTGCGGCATTGACAGAATATTCAGAAGCCGTTAAATTTTATGCAGAAAATAATATTGAAATAGCACAAAATTTTATCAATGCTGTTGAAGATGCCATTTTTAAAATTATTGAATCCCCACAACGCTATCCAGTCATAGATCAAGATATTCATCGTTGCTTAGTTCGTAAATTTCCTTATGGTATCCTATACACCATAGAAGAAGAATATATTTTAATTGTTGCAATCATGCACTGTAGTCGAAAACCTAAATATTGGCAAGAACGATGAAAATAGATAGAGTCAAGTAAGTGGTTAAGAAGTCTGTTGTCATTCATATTGGATAGGTCTGCATAATTAGGAAAAAAATTTTGAAATTTCCTCCTGACTCCTGACTCCTATGCCCATGACTTACGTCACGCTGCGCGAACACGAAAAGACTTTCTCAGCAAACCCTAAGTAGATGGTGGGTTAAGCAAGAATTAACCCACCAGCAGCGTTTTTACACATCTGAAGATGCTTCTACTAACTTCACCGTCCTTTTCCCCACTGATACCTTAACTGATTGTTTTTTAGAGAATGTCAGACCATTTTCACCTTTATCTATAAAAATTGTATCTCCAGAAATAAAGGTATTTTCTAACAATTTGGTAGCGAGGGGGTTTTCGACTTCGCGCTGAATTGACCGTTTTAACGGACGTGCGCCATAAACAGGATCATAACCAGCTTCAACTAAATGGTCACAAGCTGCTTGGGATATTTCAAAGGAGATTTTTTGTTCTTTGAGTAGTTTTTCCACCCGTTTTAGTTGAATACGGATGATATGGCGCATTTCTGAACGACTGAGGGTATGGAATAGGATTAAGTCATCAACGCGGTTAAGAAATTCAGGGCGGAAGTGCGATCGCAAACCTTCCATCACTTTATTTCGCATCATATCATACTTTGAATCATCACCAGAAACATCAAGAATATGTTCGCTGCCGATGTTGCTAGTCATGACTATAACTGTGTTTCGGAAATCTACGCCCCTTCCTTGAGAGTCAGTAACTCTACCGTCATCTAACACTTGCAGCAGAATATTAAATACATCGGGATGGGCTTTTTCTACTTCATCTAGTAACACCACAGAATAGGGATGACGACGGATAGCTTCGGAAAGTTGACCACCTTCTTCATAACCGATGTATCCGGGAGGCGCACCCACTAACCGAGAAACTGAGTGTTTTTCCATGTACTCGGACATATCCAAACGCACCAAAGCATCATCAGAATCAAAGAGAAATTGAGCTAAGGCGCGGGCGAGTTCGGTTTTACCGACCCCAGTGGGTCCCATGAACAAAAATGAACCAATAGGACGAGATGGATCTTTCATTCCCGCACGAGCGCGACGAATAGCAGCGGAAACAGCAGCAACAGCTTCTTCTTGTCCAATAACTCTTTCGTGTAAATGGCTTTCTAATTTCAGTAATTTCTGGCGTTCTGACTCTAAAAGGCGGTTAACTGGTATACCTGTCCATTTGGCGACTATTTCCGCAATGTCAGCTTCGGTGACTTGTTCCCGTAGCAGGGTAGAACCTTGGCTTTGAATTTCTAATAACTGCGTTTCTTTAATTTCTCGTTCTCTTTGTACTCCTTCTAATTTGCCATATTTCAATTGAGCAGCTTTGTTTAAATCATAATCTCTTTCAGCTTGTTCAATTTGCACCCTGAGCGCATCTTCTTCTTTTTTTAAAGTGCTGATAGCTTCTAATAATTGCTTTTCTCCTTGCCATTGTTCGTTAAATGTTTGCTGTTTAACGGTTAAAGTGGCGATTTCTTGCTCTATTCTGTCTAAACGTTCCTTTGTTTGTGGTGTAGCTAGTTCTTCACCTGATAAGGACAGTTTTTCCATTTCTAGCTGCATCAAGCGTCTATCAATAGTTTCCAGTTCCGCGGGTTTGGAGGTGATTTCCATTTTTAATTTCGCTGCGGCTTCGTCTACTAAGTCAATAGCTTTATCAGGTAAAAACCGATCTGCAATATAACGGGCTGATAATGTTGCTGCTGCCACTAAAGCGGAATCGGAAATTTTAACGTTATGATGTACTTCATAACGCTCTTTTAAACCCCGTAAAATTGAGATAGTATTTTCTACGGTGGGTTGATCTACATATACCTGTTGAAAACGACGTTCTAAAGCTGCATCTTTTTCTATAAATTTACGATATTCGTCTAAAGTTGTTGCACCAATACAACGCAATTCACCACGGGCTAACATAGGTTTCAGTAAATTACCCGCATCCATTGATCCTTGTTGGTTAGAACCTGCACCGACAACGGTATGCAGTTCATCAATAAATAGGACTACTTGCCCGTTAGATTCAGTAACTTCCCGGAGGACGTTTTTTAAACGGTCTTCAAATTCACCACGGTATTTTGCCCCAGCGATTAAACTACCAATATCTAAAGATATCAATTGACGGTTTTTTAAAGACTCAGGAACATCACCATTAACCATTCTTTGGGCTAAAGCTTCGGCGATCGCCGTTTTGCCAACGCCAGGTTCACCAATCAAAACCGGGTTATTTTTGCTACGTCTGGATAAAACTTGAATTACACGCCTAATTTCATCATCACGTCCAATAACCGGATCTAATTTTCCTGCCTTTGCTTGTTCTGTTAAATCCCTACCAAAACGTTTTAAAGCTGGTTCATTAAGATCCGCAGATTCTTTTTCTCCTGCTTTTGTAGAAACTCTTTGAGTCACGCGAACATTTTTAACAGCAGTTTCTAACTTAGCAATATCAACATTTAAACCTTTAAATATCCGTCTTCCAATGCGTTCATCTTCCGCAAAAGCTAATAAAACATGACCTTCCGAGATTTCCCCTTCCTTCATTCTCCCACGAATTTCTTCGGCTCGATCTAGCAGCAAATCTAAATTTCTTCCCAGATACAACTGATCACTTTTAGCTACTTTGGGCTGACGTTTAGTGTAACCTTCTAATTGCTCCTGTAACCGAATCGGATCAATTTCCGCACGGGCTAAAATACCTGAAGTTACACTGCTAGATTCTTCTAAAAGGGCAAGAATTAAATGTTCTACTTCTAATTGTTGTTGTTGATAAGCGCGGACAATATCTTGAGATTTAATAACAGCATCCCAAGCTGTATCAGTAAATTTATTTGGATCTGTAGGCTGCATTTTTAAGATTTTAGATGTTTAGATTTTTAAGATTGACGATTTTAGGTTATAAATTGGTGATTGGCAAATAATCACAAGTTTATACAGACGATGGTGATGGTGGGACCAAGCCCACCCTACTCTAAGATAAGATACTTTAGACGAGAATTACTGACTAACCAACTGGGCTGGGGATTTTTCTGTTTCTGTTGTACCGTGAGTAGCCAGTTGAATCAATTCAACTTTATAACCATCGGGATCTTCGACAAAAGCGATCACTGTTGAACCGTGTTTCATAGGACCAGGTTCGCGGACTACCTTACCCCCACGGTTTCTAATTTCCTCACAGGTGGAGTAAATGTCATCTACTCCCAGGGCGATATGACCATAGGCGTTACCCAAATCATACTTTTCCACGCCCCAGTTATAGGTTAATTCTATCACAGTGTGGTCGCTTTCATCCCCATAACCTACAAAAGCCAGGGTAAATTCTCCACCTGGGTAATCTTTACGTCGCAGTAATTTCATGCCCAGGATATCGCAGTAAAATTGCAAGGATTTTTCTAGGTTGCCTACCCGCAACATTGTGTGTAGTAATCGCATATTCACCATTTTGATTAACTATTATATTTTATATCTCATCCTTATCAGAAATCTGACTTTTTCAAAAAACTGGGGATATTATTGTTACTTATTAAGTAAATTTTATCAGTGCTTGTGATATAATTTATTTTAATTTAAATGGAGGAAATCATCATGCTTTCATCACCTTTGATATTACATTTTCCTTCGTCAATGCCAATGACAGATGAACAATTTTTTGATTTCTGTCAGGAAAACCGTGATTTACGCATTGAGAGAAATAAATATGGAGAAATATCAATTATGCCACCAACAGGTTCAGAAACAGGGAATCGTAATTTTAATTTGTCTGGACAGTTATATGTCTGGTCTGAAAAAGATGGTACAGGAATTTGTTTTGATTCAAGTACAGGATTTAAACTTTCTACTGGTGCGGAACGTTCTCCTGATGCTGCTTGGATAAAATTAGAAAGATGGAATAAATTAACACCTGAACAACAGATAAAATTTGCTCCGATTTGTCCTGATGTGGTGATTGAGTTAATGTCCCCTTCTGATAATTTGCAACCTTTAAAAGATAAGATGTGGGAATATATGCAAGAACCAGGAATACAGTTAGGATTATTAATTGATAGAAAAAATCGGCACGTTTATATTTATCTTCCTGGGGAAGATGTAGAATGTTTAGAAAATCCTGATGTGGTGAGTTGTGAACCTGTTTTACCAGGGTTTGTTTTAAAGATGGGGAAAATTTGGTAGGTATAGATTTTTGTGAGGTTGTGCTAAAATTAATTTCACTTCAGATAGAGTAACTTATTATGCTTTCATCACCTTTAATATTACATTTTCCCTCATCAATGCCCATGACAGACGATCAATTTTTTGATTTCTGTCAAGAAAACCGTGATTTACGCATTGAGAGAAATAAATATGGAGAAATATCAATTATGCCACCAACAGGTTCAGAAGGCGGAAATCGAGAAGGTAGAATCATCCAACAAGTAATGAACTGGACAGATGAAGATGGTGCAGGAATAGCATTTTCATCTAGTGCAGGTTTTAAACTTTCTACAGGTGCAGAACGTTCTCCTGATGCTGCTTGGATAAAATTAGAAAGATGGAATAAATTAACACCTGAACAACAGATAAAATTTGCTCCGATTTGTCCTGATTTTGTGATTGAATTAAGGTCAGCTTCAGATAATTTGCAACCTTTAAAAGATAAGATGTGGGAATATATGCAAGAACCAGGAATACAGTTAGGATTATTAATTGATAGAAAAAATCGGCACGTTTATATTTATCGTCCTGGGGAAGATGTAGAATGTTTAGAAAATCCTGATGTTGTGAGTTGTGAACCTGTTTTACCGGGGTTTGTTTTAAAGATGGGGAAAATTTGGTAGGTATAAATAGGAAGATGCACGTTATTAGTTTTAGAATATTGAGGGAATATATAGAAAATCATGCAGATTCTCAGGAAGCACTAAACAACTGGTATAAGATTGCTAGTAAAGCTAAATGGTCAAACTTAATTGAAGTACAACAGGTTTTTCCAAAAGCTGAAGCTGTTGGTAACTTCACAGTTTTCAATATTAAAGGGAATAAATACCGATTGATTGTTAGCATAGATTATGAAGGACAATTAATTTATATTAAATATATTCTCACTCACCCAGAATACGATAAGGATAATTGGAAAAATGACCCTTACTTTTAATCCAGAAAAATACAAAGAATTATTAAACGCATATCTCCCCAGAATTATTAAAAATGAGGCAGAAAATGAACAAGCTTTAGCTATTGTAGAAGATTTAATGCACCGAGAACGCAGTCCTGAAGAAAATGAACTTTATCAATTGTTAATAACGTTAATAGAAAAGTTTGAACAAGAATATTATCAACCTGTTGAACAAAATAATCCTCTATCTCTGTTGTTGTTTCTTTTGGAGGAGTCTGGGAAAACTAAAGCTGATTTACAAGATTTTTTAGGTTTAGAAGGTGTGGTTGATGATATTTTGAATGGTAAGCAGACAATAAGTTTAGAAGTAGCTGAAAAGCTGGGAGATTTTTTTCATGTAGAAGCAGGTTTATTTCATGATTAGCTGGTATCTTAATCTTGTAAATTCTCTAAATCAGCTAAATCTTGTAATCTCCCTGATGCTTGTTTATTTAATTTCAAATTTTCTAAATCAATAAAATTAACAAAAATATTATCAATTTTTATCTCTATTCTGGCCTGATAACAGGTTGTAAAGTCTATTCCATCTGGTGTAGTAATTAAATCAATGCGATTAGGAGGATAACCTAATTGAATAATTTGATCAGCGCATTGGAAATCTTCAGCAGTTAAACCCAAACTACCAAAACCAAATTCCACTAATGCCTTCATCAGGTTTTCAGCATTTTCCTGACTCATTTCGATCCAAATATCAATATCTTTGGTATAGCGAGGGTGTCCATGAATGGCTACTGCATAACCACCAATTACTAAATACTTTACTTGATTATCGTTTAATAATTGTATAAACTCTTTGAAATCTTGGTTCAACATTGTACTGATATTGGTGATATTCCTGACGAATTTGTTCTAGTGCTTCTAAACGTTTTTGATATGATTGCTTCTGCCAATAATAAAAATCGCTTTTCTGTTGTTTTTGATTAATTTTAGTAACAACTTTTTCCATTATTCATTTCAATAAAGTGCTATCCATAAAATTATAACTCATGAGTAGCATCTTGCAAACCCCTGTATTTTATAAATCAATATTTCCGCTTTTCGCTTTTTCCACTTTCTCAACTTGCTTAGGTACTTCTATTGTGTAAATTTAGGTACAGTTTATCCTTCTATTATTTTAATCTCTTCTGGTGTTAATTCATAAAGTTGATAAACCATTTGATCAATTTCTGCTTCTAATTCGCTTGTATCTGCATTTGGATCTGATTTTTTAGCTGTGAGAATTTGATCAACTAATTGTGTCAGAATGTCTTGATCAAGATTAGAAATTTGAGGAATAGGGATTTGTTCAAAGTATTGAGGTTTTACTTCAAGATAACCTCCACTTCTGACAACACAAATATTTCTCAAAAAATACCAAATTAGCCGAGAATTAAGGATACCAAGTAAATATTTTTCCTTGACACTTATTGGTAAAAATACTGCTGGTGCATTGAGATAAGTACCTGATTCATCAAAACAAAATTTATTTGAGTTTTGCAGATTAGGAAATATAATTTTAGGTTGGGTAAACAAATCATAGTAAGCACAGTTTCTTAATTCCCACCAATATTGACCTTTGTCATATCTTTTTTTAGCTTTTTTCTGAAAATTTAATAGATGCTTAAAAATACTTGAGTATTGTTTTTTCATCCTTTCTAAAGCGTCATCTTCTGTTAGCTTACCAAAATTTAATTGTGTAGATTTACTGGCAAATATTATCATCCATTTATCAGCAGATGGAGTAACCCATTTTTTAATGTCTTTACCATCAAAAACAGGTTTTAATTCTGGATCATTAGACATTTTTTTATTAATGATAAAAGCCTCATTTAAACCAGTTAATATACCACGATAACATTTACCAAATATATCTATAATTCGATTATTTTTATTGAGTTTATTTAATAATTCTTGCTCACCATCATTTCTAAAATGCCATACCTCACCTAATAATGATTGATGAGAAATTCGACTAAAATGTTCGGGGTTAAAAAGATTTACCCTGTCATCATATAGAGTTTTATTAACTTTAATAAAATCAAAACTTTCATGAACATTATAAGATTTGGAAGCAAGAAAAATAATTGTATAAGTAGTAGCTTCATCAAATACAACTACGGAAGTAAAATCTAAATACTTGTCAATGGTAAAATTTTTGATCACAAAATCTCTTAGTATCTTACCAGCAGTTGTTTTATCATAAGTATTGTTAATAAAACAGAATTTACCTTGATTGGCTAAAATTGAATGTGAAACCTCATAAAAATAATAAAATATATCTCCAGCAGTAGCAAAGGTAGTAAATTTATTTTTTAGATAGATTTTTAAATATCCTAATTCTTCTGATCTAATATAAGGAGGATTACCAATTACTACATCAAAACCAATAAAATCACCATCATTATTTAATACTTCAGGAAACTCAAAACGCCATTCAAAAGCATAAGTGTAAATTTTGCCATTTTCTATTTCTTCAATCTCAACCCGTAACTTATCAATTTCATTATTTAACTGACTAATTCTTTGAACCCGCAGTTTTTTCTCATCTTCACTTTCTTCTAGTAATAAGGTTTGATTTTCCAGATTGTAAACTTCCCCCTCTAATTGTCTTAATTTAGTTTTATTATGATCACTTAATCCCAAAGTTGTTTTCAAATTACTTTTAATATCGTTAATCAATTTGTTCATTGCTCTTTTTTGTTCTCGATTTTCAGCGTTGCGGTAAGTTTGCACAGCATTTCTATAAATTTCAATACTGTAATTACTTTTATTTAAAGCAACTCGCAAATCAGCATCTAACGCAAAACGACTAATTAAAGAATTACCACATTT
>NZ_JACJPT010000146.1:0-11065 GCF_014696195.1 Sphaerospermopsis sp. FACHB-1094
CAATTCCCAATTCCCAATTCCCAATTCCCAATTCCCAATTCCCAATTCCCAATTCCCAATTCCCAATTCCCAATTCCCAATTCCCAATTCCCAATTCCCAAATAAGAAATTCATGCAAAGTCAAATAGCTAACACTACGATCATTGAACAAAATCGTCATGGGGCTGTAGATGCCCATCATGAAGCACATCCAGATCATCGTTTATTTGGTTTGGTCGTGTTTCTTATTGCTGAAGGTATGATTTTTATGGGTATGTTCGGTGCTTATTTAGCTTTCCGTTCTACCTTACCTGTCTGGCCACCGGAAGGTACACCAGAGTTAGAACTGTTGTTACCTGGTGTGAATACTATCAATTTGATCGCCAGTAGTTTTGTCATGCACAATGCTGATACTGCCATCAAAAAGAATGATGAAAAGGGAATGCGTACTTGGTTAGCTATTACTGCGCTGATGGGTGCGATTTTCTTGGTAGGCCAGGTTTATGAATATACTCATCTGGAATTTGGTTTAACTACCAATCTTTTCGCTAGTGCGTTTTATGTTCTCACCGGCTTTCACGGTTTGCACGTAACCATCGGGGTTTTAGCGATTTTGGCAGTGTTGTGGCGATCGCGTACTCCCGGACACTATAGCAATGAACATCATTTCGGGATAGAAGCCGCTGAATTATACTGGCACTTTGTGGACGTAATCTGGATAATTTTGTTCGGATTACTCTATTTACTGTAGGTATTTATTTTGTGGTTATTCACTCCACTTGAATTCCAGTCCCCCATCCAGGGGGTTTTTTTATCAATTGATAATTGACAATGGAAAATTGACAATGGAAAATTGACAATTGTTTCATTGTGTTTCATTGTAACCCACCTTCCGCACCCTAAACTGTCACACAACGAAAAATGGTCATTTGGGGATTTGAGATTGGCGATCGCTACCTAAACTTTAGACCATTTTGTATTAAAATTATCCTCAAAGGTCTTCAAAAATCCGAAATTACCGATTGTGACACTGGGGGGTGCGGAATGTGGGTTGTAAGTATCCTGCGGAAATATGTTGATTGATTGTGAATCTAAATCACAGCATAAAAACATGAACAATTGAGTTGAGATTATGTCTTTGCATCAGTATAAAAAGAATGGATACCTAGCCGCAGGTATAGGTAGTTTAATAGGGGCTGCCTTATGATGTATCCAGGTCATTTTTTAGGTGTTGGTTATGTCAAAATGTTCATGCCAAATGCTACTCTCGATGGATTTATACCCCCTTTTATCGGTCTGATTTTTGGCTGGTGGATAGGAGAAGTGGTAGGATGTTGGCTGGCTTTGGGGTTGCTACGCTATCGCAGTGCAGCCAGAACAGCTAAATTATTAGCAATGCTGACTCCTGTTGGTATATTCTTTTGGGTGCGTCCAGAGGAAATAAATCTCTTACCTCCCCTGCTTGCTTCATTGCTCACAATTATCTCTTTCTTCTGCATTAATCCATAATTATCAATTATCAATTATCAATTTTCAATTATTTTGACGTGGTTTTTTCTTGGAAACTGTAATGATTGGTAATGGTGGAGTAGAGGGTTGAGGTGGTAAATAATGTTGCACCACAGTTTCCTCTGGCATGGGGGGTTGCTGCTGCACCCGCCATAATTTAAAGGCTAAAGCTACTACTGTTGTTCCTAAACCAAAGGTGAATAAAGACCAGCTATCATCTAAACCCCCAATCAGTGCATCTACTATACCCATTGTAACTAATACACTAATGATAGGTTCTTTCCGGTAGGCTGACTTCAAAAAACGAGGTAATATAGCGTTCATCACAGCTTTCTTTCCGCTAACTTTTCTTGTAAATTGTTCCACAATAGCGCAATTGCTATTCAATTATCATTTCTAGCTATCAAGTCATCTCACATTATAGTTTTCTGGGTTCAAAATAGATGTGGGGTAATTCACCATACTCTATACCATACTTTATACAGATATTGCGCTACTTTTTCCATAAATTAAAACCAGCTGGTTGATCCAACTGGTTTTTACTCTTCTAATTTCTAGCTTACATCTGAAATCGTTGGCTTGTGGTGGAAACTATTTCAAACCCAACCAAGCAAGTACACCTTGATTAGTGACATATTCAATCACGACCATTAAGATAAAACCAATCATAGCTGCACGACCGTTTAAACGTTCAGCATATTCGTTGAATCCAAACTTGGGTTCTTCTAATTTGGGGGTGACGGTTGGTTGTGGTTGTGTCATGATCAAAAGTTCCTCTCTGAAAAAATGGTGATTGGCAAACGAAACTTAACTGTCTTTTCTGAAATAGTGATGGGGTTTGAGCTTGAGATTCTTATGCAAGTTCTTATGCAAGAATCTTGGATAGCGTGATACAAACCCTTGCTTTACAATTTTTAATGTTTCTTTATCTATTGTAAGAACTGTGGAAGATTCGTCAAGGGAGGAGCGATCGCTAAATTTGCAATTTTGAATGATTGAATACGGACGGAGTGGAACAAATACTGCACTCTAGAGTGAATCATAGTGAATCCAAAATTATTAGAGGTTAATTAGAGGTTATAAATAAATGGAAATCGGTGTACCTAAAGAAACTAAAGATCAAGAATTTCGGGTGGGTTTGAGTCCTTCTAGTGTGCGGGTTCTCACGGAAAGCAGTCATACTGTGTTTGTAGAAACTATGGCTGGTGATGGTGCTGGATTTACAGATGATGATTACCGTAGTGCGGGAGCAAAAATTGTTGATACAGCAGAATCTACATGGCATCGGGAGATGGTTGTTAAGGTCAAAGAACCTTTAAAAACAGAGTATAAGTTTTTGCGAGAAGACCTGTTATTATTTACTTATTTACATTTAGCGGCTGATCGGCAATTAACAGAAAATTTGATTGATGCTGGAACTTGTGCGATCGCCTATGAAACTGTAGAACAACCAGGAGTAAATAGACTACCTTTGCTCACGCCCATGAGTATTATTGCTGGTCGGTTAGCTGTACAATTTGGGGCAAGATTTCTAGAACGTCAACAAGGTGGTAGAGGTGTACTTTTAGGCGGTGTACCTGGAGTTAAACCTGGTAAAGTCGTCATTTTAGGCGGTGGTGTTGTGGGAACAGAAGCCGCTAAAATTGCTGTAGGTATGGGTGCTGGAGTACAAATTTTAGATGTCAATGTAGAACGGCTATCTTATTTAGAAACTTTATTTGGTTCTAGAGTAGAATTACTTTATAGCAATTCTGCCCACATTGAAACCGCAGTTAAAGAAGCTGATTTGGTAATTGGTGCAGTGTTAATACCAGGTAAAAAAGCACCTATTTTAGTATCTCGTGAATTGGTGAAACAAATGCGTCCTGGTTCGGTAATTGTGGATGTGGCTGTTGATCAAGGTGGATGTGTGGAAACATTACACGCCACATCTCACACCAATCCAGTATATATTGATGAAGGTGTGGTACATTATGGCGTTCCTAATATGCCCGGTGCTGTACCTTGGACTTCTACTCAAGCGTTAAATAATAGTACCTTGCCTTATGTTGTGCAGTTGGCTAATTTGGGTGTGAAAGCTTTAGAAGTTAACCCCGCTTTAGGTAAAGGTTTGAATGTGAAAAATCATCGTTTAGTACATCCCGCTGTACAAGAGGTTTTTCCTGACTTGGGTAAATAGGTGACTGGTGACTGGTGACTGGTGACAGATATAAGTTTTTTGAGAGTTTGCCTGTTGCTGTTGTTCTTGTGTTTGCGCGAGGGGGTGGGTGTAAAAAATGGATGTTGTCAAAAAATGCCTGTATCTCTTGATAGGCTTGACTTTGAGGCTATTCATGTTCTCTAGACCCTCGCGCACCTTACACAGACTGGGTTTCAGCCTCCTGCTATTGCAATTCAAATTAAGTAAGTCGGCTTGAAAAAACCGAGGTATGTTACAAAAGGTAAATCCCCTGAAAGTCTCTTCCCTCTTGCCTTTTGCCTTGCCATAACGATAAATTTTAACGCCTACCTACTTACTCCCTATTAGGGATTGAAACTTAAAATATTGCCAACCTCTGCTTTCATTGGCTAATAAATTGCAATTCAAATTACTCCTATTAGGGATTGAAACAAATTATTTTCTCTGTCTAATTCCTTTTGATGGTTCAAATACAAATTGCAATTCAAATTACTCCCTATTAGGGATTGAAACCACCTATTGCATACATTTCCTTGCCCCTATTTTTTTACCCGCTTATTTTCTCAAATTATTGCCACATCTCATCTTCAACCGTCTTGTCACCCGTTAAGGATGCTCCCATTAATTCTGGAAGGTTCTGCTTTCAATAATAGCAGATGCAGAGCCTCTATGATGGCATTCCTAGTCGGATACTGGGAAAGAGAGACGAGAGAACGGCTAAAGGCGAAATATAAGCAATTTTTATCTATTTTTTTATATTTCTCTTGTTAATGAATTGATAAAAATTTGGTTACAAGAGCAAAAATTAAGAGATGATAGAGTTGATTGTATTAAAGGAAGATAATTGTCACCATGAATCAATTATTAGATGAATCACTGTCTTTGCAAGTTGCCGAAAGTATCAAAAGTAAAGCGAAAAAACCTTTTGATAATGCTTATAAAGCAGTTTTAGCAACCGAAGGTGCAAAGTATGTTCAAGGTTTTATAGTTTTTAGTGGTCATCCATTCAAACCTGTTGAACACGCTTGGATTGAGTTAGAAAATGTAATTATTGATCCGACTTTTCCTCATTTAAAAAGAAAAGCAGAGAACATTTGGTATTTTCCTGCCCAAAGTTTGACTGTGAAAAAGCTAAAAGCAATTATTGAAGAATCAGAGGAAGATTATCCTGAAGATGATCCTTTACCCATTTATGGTGATGCACCTTATGAATATTATGGGGATGTAATGTTAGGTGATCAAAAATATTTGGATGCTTATCAAGCTGCTGAGGTTAAATGTCGAGAAATTAATGGTTTAGATGCGGAGAAAAATTAATATTAAATAGGAGTCAGGAGTCAAGAGAGGAGGTAGGGGAGGAAAAGTTTTTGAATAATAACTAATGACTAATAACTAATGACTTTAATACGATTTACCATCACTACCAAAGTATTCTCTGTAGCTGCAAATTTTATCACCACGCACATCAAAGGCAACTGCAACCCGATTTTTATAAGGTTGTCCTAATAAGTTGCCTTCATCCCGAAATTCAAAAATAACTGTTTTTTCGTTGCTGGTAATGTTGTCTAAAGAAGTTAGCTTTAGTCCAGGTTTAAAGGCTTCAGAAACATATTCAAAAAATTCTTTTGCTCGTTCTTTACCTGTATTTAAACCTTGAAATTTACCCATTGGAAACCAAAAGGTAAAATCATCGGTAAGCATATCAAGAAAATTTTGCCATTCACCGGTTTCTAGTCCTTGTTTAAAATGCTCAAATGCTTGTTGAGCAGTTTTTAAAGTGTTTTCTGATGTATTCTTCATTTATGTTGTTATCAATTATCAATTGATCAAAGAAGCGATCGCAGTTCCGTTATAGTTTTACTTGATAGTTTTACTATGGTTGTGCGATCGCCCTAATTAATTGACACCTAGCCAAAGGAATCAATTCATCAATTATTATATTTCTGATCTTGTGAATATTGGGTGTAGTGTTATACCCATCAGGTGTTTCACCCCACGTTGATAATTTACAGCTATTTTCAGGTAAATAAACCACATTTTGATTTAGGTTTCGCGTCAACATGTGGTCTAAAGATATGAAAACTGCTGTAACAACCACCTTATTGCAATTTTCACCACTCAAAGGTTACACACCTTTTGAGGGGATGGCAAGATAGTAATCTACATCGTAAGATTATCTATCTTCTTCTCTTCGTGTTCTACCCTTCGGGAACACCTTTGGTGAACGTTTTTTCGTGGTTCATTATTTAGCAATGTCCAATAAAATTAAAATACTGGACATTGCTATTAATTTTGTTGGAAAAAGCCCATCAACTTGTCGAATAAACCACGTAAAAAGCGCATAAACGAAGGTTTAGGTACTTATTACACTGATGTAATTATACCTAACCTTTGTTTAATTTCTTCCGCTAAATTTGCTAAAGCTACCTCTATTTGTTCACCTGTTTGTAAATCTTTGAGTGATGATTTTTCCGCTGCTGCTTCATCAGCACCAATGATCACACAAAATCTAATTCCCTGTTTATCTGCGGCTTGAAATTGTTTACCCAATTGTTTTTTATCAAAATTGGTAACAACGTTAATTCCTGCTTGTCTTAATTGTTGTGATACCTTTAAATAAACAGGCATTAAATCTTCCTGCATATTCACTACCATTACCTGCGCTGGTGTGGGTGGTAATGTATTCAAAATCCCTGCTTTTAACAAGCGACTAATTAACCGAGTTAAGCCGATAGAAATGCCAACACCCGGCATTTTTTCCCCTAAAAACATTCCTACTAATTCTTCATATCTGCCACCAGAACAGATACTACCTAAAGCTTCATGTCCAATTAAAGTTGTTTCGTAAACAGTTCCTGTATAATAGTTTAAACCACGAGCAATAGATAAATCAATACAGAAACGTTTATCAGCAACTCCTAAATCTCTGACTCCATTAATTACGGTTTCTAGTTCACTGACTCCTAAATTAAATTCTTCGGCTGATGGTAAGTTTAAACCTAGATATTTGAGTTTATCTAAAACATCATCAACGCTACCATCTATTTTGATAAACTCAATGATTTTCTCTGTTTGTTCTGAAGAAATACCTTCTTTTTCTAACTCTTGTTTAACTTTCGTTTCGCCGATTTTTTCTAAGTTATCAATGATGCCAATACAAGCTTTAATTTGGTTTTCAGCGACTCCTACAGATTGAAAGAACCCAGTGAGAATTTTTCGGTTGTTGATGCGAATGACAAAATCACCGATATTAATAGCTTCAAATATTTCGGTGATAATTGCTGGCATTTGGGCATCATACAATAAACTGAGTTTACCACGAGCCACAACATCAATATCACATTGGCGAAACTGCCGAAAACGTCCATCTTTTGCTCGTTCTCCCCGAAAAACTACATCCATTTGATAACGCGCAAAGGGAAAAGTTAATTCATTTAAATGCCGGGCAATATAAGCAGCAAAAGGAACAGTTTGATCAAATTTTAAAGCTCTTGCTTCTGAACCTGTTTCCCCAGATTTATCTTTTTCAGCTTGGCGATTTGGTGGTAAAATTGGATCAATACCATATATTATATTATCACCTTGATTTCCCTTTGCTTGCAGCACTTCTAACCTTTCTACTGCTGGGGTTTCAATGGGTGTAAAACCATAACTTTCAAAAACTTTACGAATTATATCTAATAAATATACTTCGAGACGCTTTTCGCTGGGAAGAAATTCGGGAAAACCGCTAGGAGTGGAAAAGTTGATTTTGTCGCTTTTTGCCATGCTTTTACCTTGTTGGTGAATAAGTAGTTATGATACTAAATTACAGCTATTTTCAGGTAAATGAACCACATCGTGATTTTGGTAATTGGTAATTGGTAATTGGTAATTGGTAATTGGTAATTGGTAATTGGTAATTGTTAGATTTCTTTCTGTAACCTGTCACCTGTAACCTGTAACCTGTCACCTGTAACCTGTCACCTGTAACCTGTCACCTGTAACCTGTCACCTATCACCTATCACCTATCACCTATCACCTATCACCTATCACCTGTCACCTGTCACCTGTCACCTATTCTGAATCATGAAACCACCAAGGATCTTTACTGGTGTTCATTTTAATCAAAAAGGCTTTTTTTCTGAGGAAGCGTTTTAAACCAGCAGGACCCATGCGCGAACCTCCTAAACCAGAAAATTTAAAAGCGTTTTTTTCTCCTTCGTGCATTATAGCTGTTAAACCGGCATCATTAATACTAATAGCTCCTACATCTAATTGCATTCCAATTTCTAATGCTAATTCTGCTGATTCTGCAAATATAGCAGCACTCAATCCATAAATAGAATCATTGGCTAAATCTATGGCTTCTTCAATACTAGAAAAAGGCATTATTGGCATAATTGGACCAAAGGTTTCTTCGTTCATGATTTTCATAAAATGGTGAACGTTGGTGATTACTGTGGGACGACACCACCAACCACCACCTATTTCTTCTACTTTACCACCACAGTGAATTATTGCTCCTTTGTCAACGGCATCTTTTAAATGTTCGTTAATAATTGCTGCTTGTTTTTCAGAAATGATTGGTCCTATTTCTCCGCTTTCAATTGTAGGATATGCTAGTTGCAAACGATGGGCTTTTGTGACTAATAAATGATAAAATTCTTCATATATAGATTCAGCTACATAAATTCTTTCAATTGATAAACATGATTGTCCTGTGTTGACAACAGAACCCCATAAAATTGCGGAAGTTGCTAAATCTAAATCTGCTGATTCTAAGACAATTGCGGGATCTTTTCCACCTAATTCTAAGTATGCGGAAATGAAGTTTCTAGCGGCAGTTTCTGCTACTACTCTTCCTGTTTCTACACTACCTGTAAAACAAATTAAATCTACTTCTTCTATTAAAGCCGCTCCTGTTTGTCCTGCACCTTCGACAAAATTTAAGGCATCTCTTAAATGGGGAATTGTATTTAATTTTGTCATCAAAGGTGCAACAAACCTGGGTGTAAGTTCACTCGGTTTTACTATCACCGCACAACCTGCTAATAAGGCGGGAATTGTATCAATTGTAGATAATAAAAGGGGAAAATTCCAAGGGCTAATTACACCAACTAGGGGGTAAGGAACAGCAGTTTGATGTAAAGCAATAAAGGGAATAGATGTGTTTTTGGATGTTTCTTGTAATAGCTGGGGAGCTAAATTACACCATCTATCAATGCTATTTAAAAAAGAGTCTATTTCTAATATTGATGTTGCTAATCTACCTGTATCATTGACTAAGGCATCTGTTAATAATTTGCGTTCTGTTAATATCGCTTGTTTCCATTGTTTTAATGCTTCAATTCTACCTTCTATACCGATTTCTTGCCAAGCATTTTGTCCCCTACGGAGTCGATGACATTGCTGAGAAAGCAATTTCGGGGGTGGGGGAATGATGACATAATCAAATTTAC
Organism: Sphaerospermopsis sp. FACHB-1094; assembly: GCF_014696195.1. Classification (NCBI taxonomy): domain Bacteria; kingdom Bacillati; phylum Cyanobacteriota; class Cyanophyceae; order Nostocales; family Aphanizomenonaceae; genus Sphaerospermopsis; species Sphaerospermopsis sp. FACHB-1094. The sequence continues at coordinate 9,110 of NZ_JACJPT010000146.1, forward strand.
CTGTGCGGGGGTTGCGGACTTCTATGGGTTTTGTCATTGGCAGGAACAGGGACTAGGACTAGGGACTAGGGACTAGGGACTAGGGACTAGAGAATTATTTATTCTTCAAATTATGGTCAGTAGGTTAGAAAGTGGATATATCCCCAACTTCTTGAGGAAGTCGGGGATCTGGGTATTATGTTTTTAGGTTATCATAATCAGGACTTACGCAAAAGGGAACGAAAGTAGGGGTAATTCATGAATTACCCCTACGCAAGAATAAGGTTTTCAGTCACATCTTCCGTAAGTCCTAATAATATTAGATTTTATAGTAGATATTGACAACTATTATTTCATAAACAAATATGAACTTAAATTTACCTATCCTTAACCAAATCGCTAACTGCAAAAACTTACTCATTGGGGGGATGGGAGGAGGTTTTGATATTTTCTGTGGTTTACGGATTTACTTTGATTTGCGAAGTTTGGGAATAAAAGCTAATCTTGCTAATCTGAGTTTTTCTAACATTCAGTAAATGCTCAAAATTATGCAAAAACAACCATGAAGAATTGCAGAGAAAATTCCTTTACCTTAAATTATTATAACTGACGAAAAATATCTATTAAACCGTGAAATTAAGATATTATTAAAGATGTTAACTGTATGATTTTGGTGATGTCTACTTCTCAAAAATTGCGGGAATTACTCGCAGGTTCGGAAATTATTGTTATTCCCGGTGTCTATGACTGTCTGAGTGCGAAGTTAGTAGAAAAAACGGGTTTTACAGTTGCTGCTACTAGCGGTTTTGGTATTGCTGCTTCTACCTTGGGTTTACCTGATTATGGTTTTCTCACTGCTACAGAAATGTTCTATAGTGTGGGAAGAATAACCCAATCAATTAATATACCATTAATTGCTGATTGTGATACTGGTTATGGTAATGCTTTAAACGTGATGCGGACGGTAAAAGATGCGGTAAAAATTGGTTTAGCGGGGATAATTTTGGAGGATCAAGAATGGCCTAAAAAATGTGGTCATTTTGAAGGTAAGCGAGTTATTTCTATGGAGGAACACGCGGGAAAAATTCGTGCTGCTGTAGATGCTCGTGGTGATAGTGGTTTGGTAATTATAGCCCGAACTGATGCACGCGCACCGTTGGGTTTAGAAGCAGCTATTGAACGAGGAAAATCTTATATTAATGCGGGTGCAGATGTTTTGTTTATCGAAGCTCCCCAATCTGTGAGAGAATTAGAAATTATTGCTGATTCTTTTCCTGATATTCCTTTAGTTGCGAATATTGTGGAAGGTGGAAAAACACCGGAAATTACAACCGCAGAATTACAAAGTTTGGGTTTTAAAATTGTCTTTTTTCCCTTGACTGCGCTGATGGTTGTCACTGAAGTAATGAGTAATTGTTTTCAACATCTAAAAGAACAGGGAAATACAGCTAATTTATCGGGTTTGATGGGTTTTCAAGATTTTCAAAATTTGATGGGTGTTCCTCAATATTTGCAAGTTGAAAAGAAGTATAAAGAGTAAGTTAGTGATTGGTGATTGGTGATTGGTGATTGGTGATTGGTGATTGGTGATTGGTGATTGGTGATTGGTGATTGGTGATTGGTGATTGGTGATTGGTGATTGGTGATTGGGAAAAATCAACTTTTAACTATCACCACATTTATCAATCTTTGGAGTTACACTAAATAATAACAGCATACAATGATTAATTATGGTTAACTCTCCTTTAGTTTTAACAACTATCCCCACTGATACTTGGGTAGAAGCAACTTGGGAAGATTTTCTCACTTTTGCAGTTCAAGGAGTCAGGAGTCGTAGGGGCGAAGCATTCGGAAAATAGCCTGTGATAAAAATTGATAATTTATCGTCCGAATGCTTCGCCCTTACAGGAAAATAACCTGTGATAAAAATTGATAATTTATCGTCCGAATGCTTCGCCCTTACAGGAAAATAACCTG
>NZ_JACJPT010000147.1:0-10878 GCF_014696195.1 Sphaerospermopsis sp. FACHB-1094
TTAGGGCTTGCTGAATAAACCTAAAACCTTGATATATCAAAGGTTAGAGGCTGATAAACACAGAAATTAGTGCAAGGGTTTTGAAGGGTATACCGGAAAAAGTGTGCATTTTTTGGGATTTCAAGAGATGGCAAAGAAATTTTCAAATCTCCTCCTGACTCCTGACTCCTGACTCCTGACTCCTGACTCCTGACTCCTGACTCCTGACTCCTATGCCCTCACGGAAAGACTTTTTCAGCAAACCCTAGTTATTACAAACCAAGTGCATTTAAAACATCACTAGCATGGGTAGTTGTGTTAACAGCACCATCAACATGAATAATTTTCCCGTTAGGATCGATGACATAGGTAACACGCTTGGCATAACCACCACCATCAACATCGTAAGCTTTAATCAAGGCTTGATCAGTATCAGCCAATAAGGGGAAATTGAGATTATATTTAGCGGTGAATGCTTGATGGGAGGCTTCATCATCAGCACTTACTCCCAAAACTACAACATCTTTACCTTGATATTCAGGTTGGGCATCCCGGAAACTACAAGCTTGTTTGGTACAACCTGGAGTGTCATCTTTGGGGTAAAAATACAGAACCACGGTTTTACCCGCAAAATCAGATAATGATATTGTATTGCCGTTTGTATCTTTGGTGGTAAATGCAGGTGCATCTGTACCAACTGCTAGTGCCATAATTCACCTTTCCTGTTTCAGAATATTGATGCTGTGGAAATTTTACAATAATTTACAATTGTTAGGGAATGGTGAATGGTGATTGGTGACTGGTGATTGGGTTATTCACTTTCCCCACTTCCCCATCACCCCATCACCCTATGCCCTATGCCCTATGCCCTATGACTACAATAAATTCTCCAAACTCCAAACCCTTTGTATATAGTCAGAAAACACTCCTAAGAGCCGAGCGATCGCTGATCTGTTCACCTTTCCATCTGAGTTTATGGAAAGCTATGCAAAGCCAAAGTATTGCCTTGGGTGCGATCGCTACAGAAAATGGCTTTAAGCAAGGTTATACCAAACGCCCTTTATCAGAATTAGCCTGTGATAACGCTTTAGGTTGGTTAATCGAAGTGGGGATACTACGCAGAGAAGTCGATGGACAGGGAATAACCGACGGTTTTCGCCTCACACCCCTGGGTTATCAGTTGGTAGAAAAATTCTGGGATACAGACTTGCCTGGTCCATCATGGGGCGATCGCTTAAATGATGCCATTACTCGTTGGTTTCGACTACCTTTTTAGCGGAAAAAATTGACATCTTTAGATAAGCAAGTCAAAGTGAAAACTAGGTTAAGGGAACAATAAGCTCTAACCTAGTTTTTTAATCTGCTTTTTTCCAATTTAATGAGTAGATTAGCAGATTATCAATTGATAATTGACAATTGATAATTGACAATTGTTTCATTCAAGGCTTCCGCCGTGAGCGTCAGCCGATAGCGTAGCGTGGCGTTAGCCATACGGTTTAAAACCTCCCCTTTCAAGGAGCAAAAAAGCCAAAAATTCCGCTTTTTCAATCCTCTCCTTTCCAGAGAGAGGTAATTGTCAATTGTTCACTGTCAATTGTCCATTATTGAAAAACCTTTAACTCAAAAATTACAGCGACACTCAAAAAACAAACAAGTTACCCTATGAAATCAATTATGGTAGTGGGAACAACATCCCACGCAGGGAAATCACTGATAACTACAGCTATTTGCCGTATTCTCTCACGTCGTGGCTGGCGAGTAGCACCCTTTAAAGGTCAAAATATGGCTTTAAATGCTTATGTCACCGCCAATGGTGGAGAAATAGGCTACGCTCAAGCTGTGCAAGCTTGGTCTGCGGGGGTGCCGCCTCTAGTGGAAATGAACCCCATTTTACTCAAACCCCAAGGGGATATGACTTCTCAAGTCATTCTTAAAGGTAAAGCGGTAGGTAAAGTTAGTGCTAAGGATTATTACGAGCAATATTTTGAACTCGGTTGGCGCACAATTCAGGAATCGCTAAAACAGCTAGAGACAGAATTTGATTTACTCGTTTGTGAAGGTGCGGGAAGTCCAGCAGAAATTAACCTCAAGCACCGAGATTTAACTAACATGAGGGTGGCAAAATATTTAAATGCACCGACTCTGTTAGTAGTTGATATTGACCGGGGAGGAGCTTTTGCTCATGTAGTAGGAACATTAGAGTTATTAGAACCTGATGAACGCGCCTTGGTGAAAGGGGTAGTAATTAACAAATTCCGAGGACAGCTTTCCATCCTTGAACCTGGAATTAAATGGTTAGAAGAACGGACTGGTATTCCCGTGGTTGGTGTCATACCTTATCTAGAACAGGTATTTCCAGCAGAAGACTCACTGGACTTGTTAGAGAGAAAATCTTATAAAAGTCAAGCTGAATTAAATATTGCTGTTATCCGCTTACCCAGAATTGCCAATTTTACCGACTTTGATCCATTGGAATCAGAAGCAACAGTTTCAGTAAAATACATTAGTCTTAAGCAAGATTTAGGACACCCTGATGCAGTAATTATTCCAGGGACAAAGACAACAATTGCCGACTTAATGCTATTGCAAAAAAGTGGTATGGCGGAAGCAATTCAAAATTATGCTGCTTCTGGGGGAACGGTTTTAGGCATCTGTGGCGGTTTCCAAATGTTAGGCCAAATGGTAGCTGACCCAGAAGGAGTAGAAGGGCAAGCCGGCAGATATCCAGGGTTAAATTTATTACCCCTGAAAACTGTGATCACAGGACAGAAAATAGCCCGTCAACGTCAGGTGACTTCTAATTATCCTCAGATGGGTTTACCTGTGAATGGGTTTGAAATTCATCAAGGGCGATCGCGCATAGAACAACCAACAGATAAAGACATCTGTCAACCTTTATTTGACGATGTTAATTTAGGCTTAGTTGATAATTGTCAATCTGTTTGGGGGACTTATTTACATGGAATTTTTGATAATGGTCCTTGGAGACGTGCATGGTTAAATCGTCTGCGTCAACAAAGAGGTTTAAAATCTTTACCCACAGGTGTTGCTAATTATCGAGATCAACGAGAACAGATTTTAGATTCTTTAGCTACCGAAGTAGAAACCCATTTAGATTTAACGCCTTTTTTGTAAGCAGTCAGCTATCAGTATTCAGCTATCAGCAAAAATCTGAATATCTACCTTTTTTCTGACATTAATTATCCACAACCAATGACTATGAAGATCCATTTTCTACCAGATAATGTTACCGTCGAAGCTGAAGTTGGAGAACCTTTATTAGATGTAGCAGAGAGGGCAGGGGTATCAATTCCTACTGGTTGTTTAATGGGAACTTGTCACGCTTGCACTGTCGAGTTAGACGATGGTGAAATCATCCGTGCTTGTATTACTCCTGTTCCTCCAAATAAAGAGGAATTAACCATACATCTTTTTAGTGATCCAACTTGGTAAGTTATTATTTTTTTGATTGTTTTTTGATTGTTTTTTGATTGTTTTTTTTAGTTGTCAGGAAATGGTAGGGACATGGTTATTCTGTGTCTCTACTTGAATTTTAACTTTTAAAATAGTACCTTCAATATAGATATATATTTATAGATAGGGTTTGCTGAATAAACCTAAAACCTTGATATATCAAAGGTTAGAGGCTGATAAACACAGAAATTAGTGCAAGGGTTTTGAAGGGTATACCGGAAAAAGTGTGCATTTTTTGGGATTTCAAGAGATGGCAAAGAAATTTTCAAATCTTCTCCTGACTCCTGACTCCTGACTCCTGACTCCTGACTCCTGACTCCTATGCCCTCACGGAAAGACTTTCTCAGCAACCCCTAGATAGCTATGAGTATATTTGTTACCAAATGGAGAAATAATCTAGCTATTCGCATTTCTAAAGTCAGGGAAAAGTGCAGTTCAAAGAAGTAACAGATGTAATTTTAAGTGTATCTAGCCATAGTCTGGCGATTACACCGAAAAAGCGAAAAAATACACCCTTGATGAATTATTAGATGGGATGACTCCAGAGAAGTTTCATCCTGAAATAGAAACGGGAATTTCTGAAGTTGTATAGCTGGAAAGTTTAAAAATACAAAATTGTGTTAAAAATTAATTTCTGTAAATTAAAATTTATGCATTATTGAGTATATTTATCCAAACAACCTCTTACATTTTGTTAATCCGGCTTTTATAAAAACATCAATGATTGGGGTAGACCAGAAAATAAATTATTCCATCTTATGGGGTAGGCATCCTGCCTTTCATGTAAAATAACCCAACCAATGTTGTTGGTGGGTGTTCTGACCTGTTTTTTGGCTTAAATAGCTAAAAAATTAAATATTTACGAAAATACCTGACACTTGAGGTACAATCATGATAACGTTAAAGTTATCAAGCCTGAAATTGCTAAGTGAATAAATGGAGTATAGAGTTTTACCAATATCCAAACGGTAATTCTCCTGTTTTAGATTGGTTTAAAGAACAAGATGCAAAAGTGAAAGCAAAATTGGGTCGTGTTTTTGATCTTTTGGAGGAATTTGGAACATCTGTGGGTGGAGATTATATAAAACCACTTGAAGATAAGCTATATGAAATCAGAATAGAACAGAATAAAAATGCTTATCGCATTATCTACTTTGCTTATACTGGTAAAAAATTTATTCTGCTTCATGGATTCCAAAAAAAGACTCAAAAAACCCCAAGAAAAGAACTGAATCTAGCTAAACAGCGAATGCAGGATTTTTTGCTAGAAAACAGTGAAGAACAATCATCTTCTGAATAGTTTGAAAATAACGAAAAAGGTAAACAGCAATGACTACCAAAACAATTTCTTGGCAATCCATCCGTGAAGAAGTGCTTGCAGATCCAGAGGTAAAAGCTGAATATGATGCACTTGAATCAGAATTCCAGTTAGCAAAACAAATTATTGCTATAAGAACTTCGATGGGTTTAAACCAAAGAGATTTTGCAGAGAAAGTAGGCATTAAACAACCACATCTAGCTAGAATTGAATCTGGTAAACAAATACCTAAATTGGAAACTTTAACTAAACTTGCTACTGCTGCTGGCTATTCTGTGGAAATTCATTTTGTCCCCAATCAAGAAATCAATTCCAATACCAAAATTGAACCTGTAAAAATTCTTTCTGCTTCTGCTTAAAACGAAATTAGCAGTAAAAAAATTACTGCCAATTTTCCCCATCTCTACCCATCACCCTTCACATTCAAAGCGTATTCTCTAAACCTCTCCAAATCCGCTTGAATTGTTGACTCTACAGCTTTTCCCAAAAACAAATTATCCATCAACTTACCCAAAAAACCAGGAATAGCATAGGAAATAGTCATTTTCACAATACTACCACCTGCATGGCGATCGTAAAAACGAATTGCCCCTTGATTGGGTAAACCATCCACAGATTCCCATTGAATAATTTGATGAGAAATTGTTTTAAGAATCCGAGATTTCCAGGTAAATTCTAAACCGCCTGTACTCAATTTCCATAAAGAAATCTCTGGATCATCAGGGGAAATTTTCACCGAATCAATCCATTTCATCCAGTTCGGCATTTGTTCTAAATCAGACCACAACCCCCATACTAATTCTATGGGAGCTTCTACTTCTACCTGTACGCTATGTTCTAACCAGTCAGCCATTGGATTTGTTTGATAATTGATAATTGATAATTGATAATTGATAATTGGTGATTGGTAATTCAGAAGAACCTTTACCCAGTCCCCAGTCCCCAGCGATGCACTGAGCTTGTCGAAGTGTCCCCAGTCCCCAATACCTAATTCTTCACACTTTCTAGAATGACTTTTGCTGCACGTCTTCCAGAAATTGTTGCACCTTCCATAGAATCAATATAATCCTGTTGGGTGTAACTTCCTGCTAAGAAAAAGTTAGGAATTGGTGTTTTTTGATCAGGTCTGTAAACATCCATTCCTGGTGCTTCTCTGTATAAAGATTGAGCTAGTTTCACTACACTGTACCAAGTCATGTTTAATTCTCTGGATGAGGGGAATAATTCATGGACTTGTTTTAAAACGTGCTGGGCGATCGCCTCGTTGCTTTCTTTAATAAACGGATCTCCCGGTGTCAATACTAGCTGCAACAATGAACCCTCCCCAGGACGATAATAATCTGCGGGACTAGTTAAAGCCAAATCCGCAAAACAAGAAAAATCAGCATCTGCTGTATATAACAAATTATCCAACCCCGCAGCATGATTTAACTGTTTCCGTTTTTCTGCATCTTGTAGTTCTGTCACCCAACCATCAAACCTTAACTGTACTGTAGCGACTGGAACAGCTTCAAGTTTATAAATGTTATCAAATTCTGACCATTTTCGCCATGCTTGGGGTAAAACTCGCTGAATCCCCGGTACATCACAAGCACAAACATAAGCATCAGCTGTGATTACTTCTTCTTTGTCACCTTGGGCAACTACTATACCTGTTACCTTGGTTTTTGCTTCCCCAAGAACATTAGACTCAGTGAATTGAATTTCCCGCACCTGTCTACGGGTATAGATTTTTGTACCTCTGGCTTCTAAATATTCAATAATTGGTTTATGTAAATATTCGTGGGGTGAACCTTCCAGCATTCGCAAAATAGAAGCTTCGGTTCTCACTGCAAAAAACTGGAAGATTGTCAACATACAACGGGCAGAAATATGATCGCAATCAATAAAGCCCAAAGCATAAGCGATAGGATTCCACATCCGTTTGATGCTGCCTTTACTGCCTCCGTGACTATAGAACCAGTCAGAAAAACTGATTTTGTCTAAATCGCGGATATTTCTCATTGCCCCTTCAAAGTCTACCAAACCCCGGACAATGGGGCTAGTTCCCAGAGCGATCGCATTTTGTAATTTATCCAGTGCTGAAAGTTGGGAAGTAGTGAAAAATGCTTTTAAGCCATTAAAAGGCGCACCGGTGATAAAACGAAAATCTAAAGCCCCAGTGCGTCCTCCTTTATTGATGAAAGTGTGGGTATGTTCTTTCAGGCGTAAATTGTTCCCTGCTCCCACCTTTTCCATCAACTCAAACAGATTGTAGTAGCAGCCAAAAAATACGTGCAATCCCATTTCTATGTGGTTGCCATCACCATCCACCCAACTGCCAACTTTCCCACCGACAAAGGGACGAGATTCAAAGATTTGTACCTCACAACCCGCATCGGCTAAATCTACGGCAGTAGCCAACCCAGCTAATCCTGCTCCTACAATTGCAACACGCATTCCCAAGTTCCTCTATTACTTACGCCAAGCTGCGCTATAAGTTTCTTTACAAATTGTAACTGGGTTGGTGTCAGAATAGGTAATGGGTAATGGAGACTGGGGATTGGTGACTGGGGACTGGGAAGAAAGCAGGGGGAGCAGGGGAGGCAGGGGAGGCAGGGGAGGAAAAGATTTTTACCAATGCCCAATGCCCAATGCCCAATGCCTCATTAAGCATTACTCTTACTATCTTCAGAAAGAGGTAAACTTCTAATCAACTCACGAATCACATCAGTAGCGGGTCTACCTGTCTGCTGACAATATTTTTCTAATTTTTCCGCTTCCTGAGTTGCTAGGTTGACGGTTATGCGTTTAACAGCCCATTTTTTATTAGTCATTATCATGCAACTTGCTATGTGTTAACGGTTGTCAAAATGAATCCAAAAGTAAAAGGAAAAAATGATACTATCAGAGATTTGCTCAAATAAACAGGAAGATCATAAAATATATCTAAAAATTCGCCGTCAAGATAGATAAACTAAACGAACCAAGTTGATCTTTTTAACAACAAATTATGCAGCAATTACTATAGGACTTCATTGTAGAAAACCACAGATCAAACCAAAATAATTGAACTCAGTGTGGATTTGATGACTATCTGTGGTAACTACACAGAAAATTATTCAAATTCTAGTTGGGGCATAAGTTGGAGAGTACCAATACCTAAATCTTGAGTAGAGAGCGATCGCGCTTCAAACAAAGCCATCATATCTTTTAACCCTGGATTACCACGAGCAGCACCTGTCAATCCCTTAGCAATGATCAAACCGCAATATCCATTAGTTTGCTGACACCGCTGATTCCATTTTTTCTTAGCTTCAACGTGAGTGGGATCATCCTCTGGAAATTCCCCAAACAGGAACAGATCCCCATTCTTTGTTTGTAACAAACCTAAATCATATCGTTCACCGTCTAAGGGATTAGCACCTGGATTAAAGCATATAGCTTTCAATCCTCCAGCAGCTTGAATATTTTCAATCACCGTTTTAGCTTTGGGGCGGGAAGTTTGAATTAAAATCACGGGTAAGCCATCACCGACTGGTTGAATTTCCTGTCCTGCATGATAATTCACTTCCTGACGTAGAGAATTCAACATCTCCCAAGAAATCACTCCTAAACTCAAAAATGAATCTTCTGGGATCAAATCATCCCGCAATGTGCGGATCTCGGTATCCTCATCCAACTCATCTTCATCTGAAAAATCAAACCCTGCCATTTCCTCTAACTCTGCTGCTAATTCTGGCATAGTCGAGACAGTGACAGACACGGATTTAGTTGTTTCATCGGGATGGGGTAGAGAAATGCGATAACGTCGGTTGATGGGGGGGAAGTCTTCTTCGTATAACTGATGACGATAATCACGGATAAAGCGGATCAAACTTTCTAGTGCCACAAATACTACAAGTGCTTCTTCCTCGTATAAAATCGAGCGTAATCCTTCTAAGGGGTGAATATTACCAAAAGTAGGTTCAATCTCCGATAGGGGTAAATCCGCTAAATCTTCATCTTCATCTTCATCCACTTGATCAAAGGTGAGAAATAAGCAATCTTGCTTTAAGAAAGCTGCTTCTAAACCTTGCTCTGATTCTTCATCCTCTAAAATATCTGCACGGAACCGCTTGAGAGATTCTTCTGAACGATATAACAAAACACCATACTCCATCCCCAGCATTCCCATGACTGAGACATAGAGTGTCCCCACATCCCATTTATTTATTTCTATAGACAAGATTTGCTGTTCTTCCAGAAAATCCCAAGGTGCTGCTTCCCAAACTGCAAAAGCCTTTTCATTCAGAATTTTTGCATATTGTGGAGGTAAATTAGGAATTTGACTATCAACTATATCCGCAAAAGAGCGAAATAGTTCATCAATTAAAGGTAATTCTGGTGCGTAGTCAATAGCAATATCCAAATCTTGCAAAACTCCCCGCAGGTAAAATTGAATTTCCCTGTCTTTGACCACAATTCTTTGAGGTCTAGCTGGTTTAGCAGGACTGTGGGGATGCTCCATTGCTCGCATTAAGGTGCGAACTATTGCTTCTGGTCCAAGGTCGGGAGATACCATATCCATACCTCTAACAATACCTTGAGAGCCATCCACCCAAAGGATACATTCCCCTTGGGACTCTTGGGAATCTCTGGATGACACTGGTGATGACAACGGACGGCGATCGCCCTCCCATATAGAAGGAATTTGGATTAATTTCTTCAACCGACGACTGGTAGAGCGATTAAAACTTGTCATAGATTAAGTGAATCAAAAAAAGCTATTTGGAAGTCAAATGTGGGGAATGGCTAAAATTCGGCTCAAGTTTTCTGTTAATAACCCTACTGTACCTGAAGAGTGGTTGCTGCTCAGACTGCTTGTGGCTGAAACTCAGAAAATACCCCATCTCTAAATACACCAAACCTCTCAATTTTAGAATAAAATTCCTTGGCTGCTGTTGACAAAGTATTGAGAATTTAACGTTTTCACCTCACCAATGCCGCTAAAATAGAACAAAAATCAAAAAATCAGCATCCAGGCTATCAACGGCATATACCAGTTAATATTTAGACTAATTAAGGAGTGTAAACAGCAGATGACACAAGCAACCCAAACTCAAGAACGCGGCATTATGCTAAGTGAAGCAGCATTGCGCCAAGTAAAATCTCTCCAAGCTAAACAAGGTCAAGATTTATGTTTACGGGTTGGAGTTCGTCAAGGTGGTTGTTCTGGGATGTCTTACATGATGGATTTTGAAGATATCAGCAAGATCACTCCCCAGGATGAAGTTTTTGATTATGACGGCTTTAAAATTGTTTGCGATCGCAAGAGTTTATTATATCTCTATGGTTTGATGCTTGATTACAGTGATGCCATGATTGGTGGTGGTTTTCAGTTCACCAACCCCAACGCTTCTCAAACCTGCGGTTGCGGTAAATCCTTTGGGGTATAATAGGGGACTGGTGACTGGTGATTGGTGATTGGGGATTGGGAAAGATTAATAAACCAATGCCCCATCCCCCATGCCCCATGCCCCATGCCCAATGACAAATAACTAATGACTAACGACAAATAACAAATGACTATTACAGTTGAAGAATTATTTGATACAGGTTTACAACGCTACAAAGACGGTGAATCAGCCGCAAATCTTATTCCTGTATTTAAAGAAGTATGCGATCGCTCTCCTAGAGCTAGTTCAGCTTGGATTTGCTTATCTTGGTTATATCTTCTAGAAGGTAAAGCACAGTTAGCCTATAAAGCTGCCAGCAAAGCCGTAAAAATTAATCCCCAAGATCCACAAGGTCGAATTAATCTCGCTGTAGCCATGTTAGAAACCGGTCAGAAAGGTTTACGAGAACATATCGACATAGCAAAACAATTGATTTTTGTCAATCAAGAATGGGAAGAAGAAGTAAAAAACAGCATTGAAGACGGTTTAACTAGAAAACTCGATTGGCAAAGTTTGGCTAAAGTCAAAACATGGCTGTTTGAAGAATAATTGGTGACTGGTAATTGGTAATTGGTAATTGGTAATTGGTAATTGGTAATTGGTAATTGGTAATTGGTAATTGGTAATTGGTAATTGGTAATTGGTAATTGGTAATTGGTAATTGGTAATTGGTAATTGGTAATTGGTAAT
>NZ_JACJPT010000148.1:0-10776 GCF_014696195.1 Sphaerospermopsis sp. FACHB-1094
AGGAGTCAGGAGTCAGGAGTCAGGAGTCAGGAGGAGATTTGAAAATTTCTTTGCCATCTCTTGAAATCCCCAAAAATGCACACTTTTTCCGGTATACCCTTCAAAACCCTTGCACTAATTTCTGTGTTTATCAGCCTCTAACCTTTGATATATCAAGGTTTTAGGTTTATTCAGCAAACCCTACTTAGGAGAGGTTTTCAACAACTCTCCTTATTTAATATCGAAAAACAGTATTTTGGAAATGACTAATCAACTAGATTTTTACCTATACAGCGATCGCATCACTGCTGTTTTGAAACATCTCAGCGCATAAAAAATATATTCTCTATTCCTTTGGGTTTCTACACTAGAAATTAGACTTCAACTCAACAAACATGAACCCAGTAGACTATCTTCGCATTAGTTTAATTGATCGCTGTAATTTCCGTTGTCTGTATTGTATGCCGGAAGGTGCAGAATTAGACTATATCCTGAAACAACAATTATTAACTGATGAGGAACTACTCACTCTTATTCAAGAAGTATTTATCCCTGTTGGTTTTACTCGCTTTCGCTTGACTGGTGGTGAACCTCTACTCCGTCCTGGTGTGGTGGAGTTGGTAAAAAAAATTGCCCATCTTCCCCAAACTCAAGATTTGGCAATGACTACTAATGGGTTTTTATTAGCTCCTATAGCTAAAAGTCTTTATGATGCAGGTCTAAGAAGAATTAATATTAGTTTAGATTCTCTTGATGCAGCTACTTTTGAGCAAATTATCGGTAATCATGGCCGTGGACGTTGGCAGCAAGTCTGGGATGGGATTCAAGCTGCTTATCATGTGGGTTTTGATCCGTTAAAGTTAAATGTGGTGATAATACCTGGCGTTAATGACCATGAAGTTTTGGATTTAGCTGCTTTAACGATTGATAAAAATTGGCACGTCCGATTTATTGAATTTATGCCTATTGGTAATGGTGACTTGTTTGGCGATCGCGGTTGGGTATCTTCTGCTGAGTTACGTGATCGCATTCGTCAACGTTGGGGCTTGACAGAATCTCAAGTTCGTGGTAATGGTCCAGCCGATGTATTTCAAATTCCCGGAGCAAAGGGAACACTGGGTTTTATTAGTCAAATGTCAGAGTGTTTTTGCGATCGCTGTAACCGAGTGCGTCTTTCTGCTGATGGTTGGTTACGTCCCTGCTTACTCAATGAAACTGGGCAAATTGATTTAAAATCTTCTTTACGTGCTGGTTGTAGCACTACTCAATTACAATCACAAGTCAGAGAACTATTAGCAATCAAATCAGAAATTAACTTTAAACAACGCGACTCAGGTACTGTCGGCACTTACACCCGTACCATGTCGCAAATAGGAGGTTAACCTAATTTTAGATTTTAGATTTTGGATTGTGGATTCAAAGAACAACAACTATTCCAATCCAAAATCGTCAATCCAAAATCCAAAATTGAATTATGCTTGACGTGAGTAATATTCCACAACCAGCAGTTCATTAACTTGGAGTGCTACCCATTCTCTTTCAATCACACTATTGACTTTACCAGTCAATTTGTTTTTATCAAATTCCAGGTGATTGGGAAGGTTAGCTAAACCGGGATACTGTAAGTTAGCTTCTACCAATTTTTTGGATGCTTCTTTATCTCTCACACCAATTGCTTCACCGGGACGGCACTGATAGCTGGCGATATTCACTACACGACCATTAACGGTAACGTGACCGTGATTCACCAGTTGACGTGCTGCGGGAATAGTGGGAGCCATACCCATGCGAAAAACTGTATTATCTAAACGCATTTCCAGCAATTGCAGCAATACTTGTCCGGTAGAACCAGTTACTCTTCTGGCTTTACGAACATAGCGGAGCATTTGCTTTTCTGTTAAACCGTAGTTTAAGCGAAGTTTTTGCTTTTCTTCTAGACGGATAGCATACTCAGACCGTTTTTTGCGGTTTTGACCATGTTGACCTGGTGCATAGGCACGTCTAGCACTTTTGCGAGTTAATCCTGGTAATTCGCCCAAGCGGCGGACAATTCTGAGGCGCGGACCTCTATATCGGGACATGAGTTTCCTTATTTAATCCTGTTTAAACTTTACCCAAATATTCTATTATCACATAACTCTTAGCAATTAGCTAGAGTATTTTTGGTTAAATAATAAATACAGCAGATGGCAGATCAATGAGGTACAGAATCAAAATTGCAACCTAGACACCACTAGAGTTTTACTCCTGACTCCTGACTCCTGCTGTATCAGACTTTTGGAAGTATTTGGGTACTGACAATGAAATTCCTTGATAATAGAGGAGTTTCAGCAAATTCTAAGTTAGCATAACTTTGGGTGTTTGGAGAATAGCAATGTTAAAACGCAAAAAAGAAATTAGCAGTTTTTATAACTACAAAAGTAGTCATTTCTGGAAAATGTTCACAATTCCAGTGATGGCGATCGCCGGACTATGGACAAATATCTTGCCAAGTCAAGCTGTGATAAGTTCTTATAGAAATGATTACCGTGCTTGTGCGGCTCAATTATTAAGTGCAGGAGTGACAGCACAAGCAGCATCTCAAGGTTGTGCTACAACTATGCGACCAAGAGAGTTATCTACTTGTGTAGCTAAAATTACCAAACAAACAGAAATTACCCCAACTGATGCCCTTTATTCCTGTAGTCTATCCCGTCGTAGTGAAGATTTTGCTACCTGTGTAGTTGGCATTAGCAAGAGTACCCAACAAGCAATTAACCAAGCTGTTTTAAGCTACTGTGGACGCAGTTTATTACCTGTTACCTTTGCTGAGTGTGTGGTTGGTTTACGCAAAGAAATTAATTTAACCCCGATTGAGTCTTTAGACCGGTGTATTGATGCCAGTTACCGTTCTATTAATATTGGGGCTGGATCTACAACACGGCCGGGATTAATACCACCTTTTCAGACACTGCCTATCCCATCAACTCCTGAAGGTAGCATTTAAGTAGGGTTTGCTGAAAAAGTCCTTTCGTTGAGGCAGGGAACATTTGACTTTTGACTTTTGACTTTTGACTTCCGCGAAGCGGTAATAGTTGGCTCAAGGTAATATCAGCAAAAATTAGAAGATAACTTCTAACTTTTGTTGATTTAGTCATCTTGATTACCAAAAGCCATTTGTAAAATCATGGGTGTACCGCCATCGCAGTGATATTTATCAGCCCAAGCGCGGATAATTTCATCCAATTCTTCCATCGCTTCCTGCATTTTTTCCAGAGGAATATCCAGTTCTTCTACAGCACGCATAGAATTGGCTTTTCTTTCTGCCCAGTTTTTCATCATCCGAAAATAACGAGCAGTATCTTCGACCATTGTGTAAGTACGTTCTTGGTCGTCTGCTGGGGCATAAAAGGGACGAGTTAGGGCATAAAAGGGCATTCCCCAAGGTGAATCAATGCGTGTCACAGTGCCTGAGTAGAGTAGACGACGTTTGATATGCTCTGCCAAGGCTTCACTCAGAGGCATTTGATGATGCTGGGGTAACTCTTCTTGCGATCGCTTGTGTAGAAATTCAATTAGCTCTAAAAATTCAAAGGAAGTAACTAACTGAGCGTCAGGCAGATTTTTAGGCAGCTTGCGCTCGATTTGTTTTTTCTCCTCACTGGTGAGACTTGTACCAGGAACACGAGACCTTCCTGGTTGCCAAGGATATTTTTCCATCCACACATAAGGCAATTGAATCAAATAGCGAGGTTCTTGGGAACCCAGCATTTTTAGCAATTTACCCTCAGTCAGAGCTTGTCTTACTTCCTCAACAATAATTTTGACTCGCTTCGGCTCCAGGTGGTGCAAATGCCCCGTCATTCGCAGGTTTTGTCCCTGTTCTAGATAGGTCATATAAATTGCACACTTAGCTGCTGTTGCGGCTGCATCTAAAAATGCTCCATGCCTATGGCCACTTGTACGCATGGCACTAAAAGCTAGATAAAGCATGATCTGATCCATCGCACTTGGACCAAGACGTTTGATCAGATCTATGTCGTTAGTCATATTCACAGACAGATGAATGGCACGTTTACGAAAAAATAGTAGTCAAATTTAAACTACCTATTATACACCAAATTGTAATTTTTGTCTTCACTCTCAATGGAGATTTGTTATGGTTTCACCATAAAATAACTATGGTGCTAAATTACCTTGGGTGTAATCATTAATTTTGAACAGTAAAAGAAAGGCTCACCAATAATAACATCAGGTTAACAAAATTGATGGCGTAGCGTGCTGGAGGCATAGCTTTCGGACATAACATAATGTTTAGGGTTTCAGCGATAGGTTATCACCCAAATGCTTCGCCCCTACAAGGTAAAAACAGATTACCTAGCATTACTGAATCTACGCTCTAGGCCGTTGACTTAATCAAACCAACCCTTAGTCTAGCATCAACTTGATCTAAATTGAAGAATATGCACATTACTGGAGGTTTAACTCATACCAATTCTTAATTTTACATTAAGACATTCAGACTTAATTGGGTATTTCCCGGTTAAATCTGTGGAAATATAAAATTATGGTATAAATTTTCAAGTATTTGTACATAGTTTAATTGTTTTTAATCATTTAATTTTTGGCACTGGAAGATTTAACCTTTTGCATTTTTTCCCAGCTGATAGCAACTGCGCCACCAGTTACCAATAAAACTCCCAGAATTTGCAGAATATCCAATTTTTCTTGAATCATTAATCCAGCGAAAATTACTGTGAAAACTGGGACAACAGCACCAATGATAGCGGAGCGTTGTCCTCCTAATTTGCGAATGCCAAAATTGTTGAATAAATAGCCGCAAAGAGTGAGGACACCTAACATAAAAGCACTTAAAATCACTTCCAATAAATTGGATGATCTAATGGCTAAACTCCAATCACTTGGTAAAGGTACTAATAAGCAAACAAAGCTGAATAACAACATGGTTGCGAAATTAATTAAAGCAAAAGAAACTGGATGCAGTTTCGGAGCGGATAACCTAGTAAGAATTACGTATACAGAAAAAGCTATTCCGGACATAATTCCAGAAATAATTCCTAAAGAGGTATTATTAATACCAGTTGAATAACTACCCAAGATTAATAATTGACCACAAAAAATGCTAGAAATCGCACTAAAACTTAATAAGCCAGGACGCTCACGAAAGAGAAACCAAGCCAAGAGTACAGTGATCATGGGATAGATAAAAAACAGAGCGATCGCTACTCCAGTTGTTACTTGACCAATAGCAATGTAAATTAAAACTTGGGACAAAAATAAAAAGCCACCACTCACAACCGACAACAGTAATACCTGTTTTGTGTTTGTTTTCTTAGCAGCAGCATTTCTGCTAACTGAATCAAATAGACTTTGTAAGTCTTGCCAAACTGGAGGGTGCAAAATAGGAGCTAAAAGTAACATTAAAGGTACAACCACCAATAATCTCAGCATCAAGATTAAGAAAATATTTCCCAATGTTGGTGACATTAACTGTTGTGTCTGGAAGTTTCCTAACAGATCAGAACCTTGATAGAACAGCGCCTTGACAACAACGTTGTAAAGGGATGACATCACCGTTGACAACACAACCAACAGGAAACCTATCTGAACTGAAGATGAGTTTGGGGAACTTGGAGGTTTTTGTTGTCGGGGTGTTACTTCCTGCTGTATTTGTTGGGGAGAATATGGGTTTAATTTTGCTGGGGAAGACTCAGGAACAAGCACAGAAATTGGTTCTGGTGGATTTTCTGGAGTTGGATTTTCTGATGTTTCTGAGGTTAAAGACTCAGGAACAAGCACAGAAATTGGTTCTGGTGGATGTTCTGAAGTTGGGGTTTCTGGTGTTTCTGAGGTTAAAGACTCAGGAACAAACACAGAAATTGGTTCTGGTGGATGTTCTGAAGTTGGGGTTTCTGGTGTTTCTGAGGTTAAAGACTCAGGAACAAGCACAGAAACTGGTTCTGGTGGATGTTCTGAAGTTGGGGTTTCTGGTGTTTCTGAGGTTAAAGACTCAGGAACAAGCACAGAAACTGGTTCTGGTGGATGTTCTGGAGGTGGTGGTAATGCAACCACAGCATCTGAGGATGAATTTTCGCTTTTTGGTAGCTCTTGAGTTAATAAAGAAACTCGTTCAGCAACTATTCTCTCTGAAGAATTTTCCGAGAAACCATTTTTGTAGGTTTCGCCCAGTTGCAATACTGTTGGCGCTCCTCCTGTCAAAATTTTCAGAGAATTTGCATCTTTGATGTTCTCTAGTTCCTCTCGTAAACGCTTGACAAATTCTGCTAAGATTTCTTCCCCTTGCTGCTGTTGATCGTACATTCGTAACAACTGCTGGGAAAGATGACTTTGATAATTTGTTAATTCTTTTTGGATGGAGCTAAAAGCAATTGTGACGGTATCATCCAGATTGTTCAACATCTGACTGACATTTTCACTTATCTGACTAGCTACTGTAGAATTGACTTCAGCCGATCTGAAGGTGGACTGATGGGAAGATTCTCCGGTTATTGATTGATCAGCTAAACTTTTGAGTGAAGATTGCAGTTGGGAAGATATATGTTTTGCCAAAACTTCCGCCAACTGACGAATCAAAACTTGCTGTTCAGTAATTTGTCGAGCTTGCTGTAATTTTTCTTTTTCTTCTATTAATCGTTGAATGTCATTGGCTAAACGGTTTTTTTCAGTTTCGAGCCGCTTTACATCGTCTTGTAAAGTTCTAATAACATTCTGTTGGAGTTGTTCTAAGTCTTCAACTACATCCCAAAGGGCATTTTCTGCAGCTCTGGATAAGTCGCTTCTGTTTCGTGAGTTTTCTGGTCGCTTTTCAAATCGCCCCATTAGTTTCTAACCTCTAACACCTTGACGATAAATCAGTTATCAGTTATCAGTTATCAGTTGTCAGTCTGTTCACGGTTCACGGTTTACTGTTCACTGATAAATGTTTCACAGCCTTGCAGATTGGTAGGTTGTTAAAAACCAAAATTTGTGCGAAGTGTAAATTGCGTGACAGTTTCCGTTGCTTTGAGAAATTAAAATATTGTTCTGGATTGTTCTGGGAATTGTTCTGAGAAAAGTAGAAGATTTTTTTATCTCCTATTCAATATTTTAATAAATTGCCCACAATTATGCAAAAATATACTATTTATAGATAATTGCATAAGATGGCAGTTTTCAATTGTCCATGATTTGCATTTGCTGTGGCAGTACATCACCGAAAGTTTTTTGCAAAAAAAACAGTAATCTTACTTAATTTTTGCAGTCGAGAATGTATTGCATTCAAATAATAAGCATTAAGCAAGAATCTTCACAAATTTCAGTTGCATTTTCAGATAATCCGGATAATACTGAAGATTATGGCGCTGATTACAGCACTGATGGGGACTGTAATTACCCAGGCTGCGGCGATCCCCTGGAGGGTTTGAAATTTAATTGATTTGAGGTTTTGTACAAGTCCAATACCCACTACACCACCAACAAGCGCATGAGAAGTGGATACAGGTAAACCTAACCGAGAAGCTAGTAAGATGGTGGTGGCGGTGGCGATTTCGGCACAAAATCCGCTACTGGGTTGTAGAGAGATGATATTTTCGCCGATGGTAGCGATGACTTTTTTACCCCAGATGGCTAATCCTGCAACAATTCCCGCACCTCCAAAGATCATAATCCAGATAGGGATAATTATCCCATTGTTGGGGACGGTATTTGTCTGATTGATGTAGAAAATTACTGCTAAAGGTGCGATCGCATTTCCGACATCGTTTGCACCATGTGCGAAAGCGACGAAGCAAGCACTTAATAGCTGGAAGCGTGCAAATAGTTGTTCGATGGGGTTGGTGATTGGTGATTGGTGATTGGTGATTGGGGAGTTAAGTTTTTTCCAACTATATAATGTAAGTCCTATTACGCCTATTGCACCAGTAAATATGGGGATGTCGTGGGAGGGGATGTTTAAACCGATTTTCTCACTTAAAAAGTTTGTCAGTGGTTGGGTTAAGGTAGGGAGAACTATTACACCAAATATACTTAGTAAAATTGCACTTAACCAGGGAATCCATTCTTGTAGTTGTAAGCGGGGATGAGGTTGAGATAAGATCCATTTTTGAATAAGACTGTAAAAAAAAGCTGCGATTGTGGCGCTGATGACTGGTGTTAATATCCAACCAATGGTAATTAAACCAATAGATGACCAATCTATGGCGTTTTTTCCTAATGCTACCCAGGTAAAACCAGCGATCGCACCGACGACTGCATGAGATGAGGAAATGGGTAAACCGAGTGAGGTGGCTATTTGTAGCCATACCCCTGCTGATATGAGGACTGTTATCATCCCTAATACTAGGGTTTGGGGTGTGGTGATGAATAAGTCGGGGTTAGCTATTTTTGTTCCTAGTGTTTCTGTTACACCATGTCCGAATAATACTGCACCTGTAAATTCTAAGATGCCGGCGATGATGATGGCTTGTGTCAGGGTGACAGCTTTTGATCCTACGGATGTTCCCATTGCGTTTGCTACGTCGTTTGCACCCAGGTTAAAGGCGACGTATAAGGCTAAAAAAGCGATTATAATCATTAAACTCTTGATTATGGTACTTTATGTATTTTATGCTCATTATTCTCATGTACCATAAAATCTATAATGTTGGTAATATACTGAGATTATTCAATAAGGCGATCGCTCTTTTTTGTTATTTCGATAAATCAATATTTTTACTATCTTCATTCAACCCTAAATGTAGGGGTTTAGCATTGCTAACCTCCTACATTTTAATTAGATTTTAGATACTTTTATTGACAAACCCGCCAATTCTCTATTTGTAAATTAGGTACTCTTTGAAATTCTCTAACATTGGAAGTGACAACAATATGATGATGACTTAATGCGGTTGCTGCAATGAGTACATCATCAGCACCAATAGGAGAACCTGCTATTTTAAGAATACTTCTAATGTCAGCCGCTTTCTCTGCTTTTTGGGCAGTGAAAGGTAACACTGTAATTGAAGTAAAAAATGTTTCAATTAAAGGCTGAATTTTAATGGCTTTCTGAGGATTAATTGCTAATCCATATTTTACTTACATCACGGTTAAAGATGAGATGAAAATATCACTAGGATAAATTAATTTTATTTGTTTTAATGTATTTTGTTCTCCTTTAACAAAATCACTCACTACACAAGTATCTAGGAGATAACCCATAATTAATCTGTAATTAAAGTTCTATTTCTGGAGGTGGTAATAATTCATCTCGATAGGATTCAAAGATGATATTATCTGCTATACCTTGATGGTTAATAATTATTTCTGGCCAAGTGGTGGGTTTGGTTGGTAAGAATGTCACAAAAACACTGCTTTCTGTAATTCCCTGGGGTGTTTGTGAAAGTTCTATTTTGCCGTTTTTATAAATTCCTGGAATGGTTTGTAACATAGATTTTTCTGAGGTAGTAGTAAAACGATTAGGACTAGCTTTAGTATAATCAAAATTATACTCTGATAATAAATCATTGTTCATAAATCTTTTCTCTGTTTAAATATTCTTGTTTGATATCCAGTTTAAAGGTAGGAAAATGATACTTACGTTTTTTGATGGGAATAAAAGTAAATTCTTCTAAATAGGGTTTGCTGAATAAACCTAAAACCTTGATATATCAAAGGTTAGAGGCTGATAAACACAGAAATTAGTGCAAGGGTTTTGAAGGGTATACCGGAAAAAGTGTGCATTTTTTGGGATTTCAAGAGATGGCAAAGAAATTTTCCAATCTCCTCCTGACTCCTGACTCCTGACTCCTGACTCCTATGCCCTCACGGAAAGACTTTCTCAGCAACCCCTAAATAAAGTCGTGTTGCTTCTTTTAAACCTGTTATTGCTTGTTCTATTGTTTCTCCTTGATCTACTGTACCCACTTCTGGACATTCAGCGATATACATATCATCTTCTTTGTAAATTATGACTGTGAAACTGCGAATTTTCATAGTTTTTATTATGGTTACATTTAGGTTTATTTTAACATTAAATGTAGGGGTTTAGCAATGCTAAACCCCTACAAACTATTGATATAATTAATCTTGCCAATTTTGTTTTGCTCTAGCGAAAATTTCCTCAATACTTTGATCTTGATATATCGTTTTTGAGATTTCTACATAATCAGTAGGGGTTTTATGTAGCAATGTTAAGAAACGCATAGCTGCCGCTGAACCAAGAGATTCATATAGTGCTTTGATGCCTTTGATTTTTATTTCTGTATCATCCATAATATTATTGATTTCCATAGTTTTCGTTATTCCTAATATAATCAATTGGGTTCATGATGGCTATTGCTAACTCTAATTTCTGAGCTTGTTTCTTGAGACTATCATCACAAGTTAAGAAAAAAATCGGCTTGAATAGAAACCGCACAAGCTAAGTGTAGAGCATCTTTACTCGATAGATTAACTAACTGCTGGAACAAAAGAGCTTGTTCTGCTATTTCAGTTTTTGGAGGTACTTTTATTTTACACAAACTCACCATACCCAAAACTGAATATTTACGATCCAGAAAAGGGCATAAATTTGTTTCGTCTTCGTGTATAAAAGACCACGCAAGAGTTATTTTTTCTGTTTGAGCTTGAATGAATATTTCTTGACAAGCTGCACTCTCCATTTGGATTCTAATTTGTCTTGGATCATCAAAACCACGTTGAAAGCAGTTATAGTCTAGGTAGGGTTTGCTGAATAAACCTAAAACCTTGATATATCAAAGGTTAGAGGCTGATAAACACAGAAATTAGTGCAAGGGTTTTGAAGGGTATACCGGAAAAAGT
>NZ_JACJPT010000149.1:0-10589 GCF_014696195.1 Sphaerospermopsis sp. FACHB-1094
TCACCAATCACCAATCACCAATCACCAATCACCAATCACCAATCACCAATCACCAATCACCAATCACCAATCACCAATCACCAATCACCAATCACCAATCAAATTCAATTACCAATTAACTCCACTGCATCCCTTCCATCCTCATCTTGTAAATAAACTTTTACAATTTCTTCCTTAGCAGTAGGCAATTTTTTACCCACAAAATCAGGATGAATAGGTAATTCCCGATGACCCCTATCTACTAATACAGCCAAACGAATCACCTCTGGTCTACCATACTCATTAACTGCATTTAAAGCCGCACGAATTGTCCTACCTTTGAAAATGACATCATCTACCAAAACAACAGTTTTCCCCGTCAAGTCAAAAGGTATATCGGTTTTCGCTGGAGTTCTTAAACCAATTTTATCTAAATCATCACGATAGAATGTAATATCTAATGCTCCCACATCCACACTGATACCTTCAAGAGTTTCTATTTGACGTGCCAATAAATTGGCTAACGGCACACCTCTAGTATGAATACCCAAAAGTACCAATTGTGACAAATCTCGCGTCCGTTCCACCATTTGAGACGCGAGACGTGTTAAAGTACGACGCAGTTCTTCAGATGAGAGAATTTCAACTACTTTGGTAGACATGGTGATTGGTGATTGGTGATTGGTGATTGGTGATTGGTGATTGGTGATTGGTGATTGGTGATTGGGAAGAAATAAATTCTAAATTTTAAATTCAATATACCTATTCCCTATTCATAAAATTAACAATATTCCTACCCCCAACCACAGTAAAAACGAATATCGAGTTAATTGTAAAGCTTGGGAAATCGAAGTTGGGGTAATGGGATAAATAGCATCTCCCAAGAGTGGTTTATGTTTAGCTACTCCACGATACCAGTTTATACCTCCCATCTGCACACCTAAAATAGCAGCATAGGCGCACTCGCTCCAACCAGAATTAGGACTTGGATCTTGAATAGCATCCCGACAACAAATACGCCAAACATATAAAGGTTTAATTGATAAAAATCCCAAAGTCATCACTGTTAACCGACAAGGAAACCAAGTTAAACAGTCTTCTAACTTAGCACTGAACCAACCAATATAAGTATAAGGTGCTTCTCGATAACCTACCATTGAATCTAAGGTACTACTGGCTTTATATGCTAGTGCTAAAGGAACAGGTCCAACCAATGGTATTAATCCACCCACAATTGCATAAAACAAAGGAGCCATGACCCCATCAGTAGCATTTTCTGTCACCGTTTCCAGAACTGCTCGTAAAACCTCTGTTTCTGAGAGATTTTCCGTATCCCGACCTACATAATTACTTAAAATCTGTCGTGCTGATTCTAAGTTACCTTTTGTTAAAGGTTGGATAACATCTAAAGCAGCTTTCCGCAAACTATGAAGAGCAAAACAACTAGCTAAAAAAATGCTCTCCACCACAATTCCTAAAAATGGATGTAACCATCTAGCAATTTGAACTATTAACCAACCAGATAAACCGCTGCCAATAATGAGGATAATAGCAAGTACAATTCCAGCTAGACGTTGTATTTGAGAACTTTGACAGTGTTGCAGAAAAAATTTACTTAAACCAGAAATTAACCAACCCATCACTCGCACGGGATGAGGCCAACCCCAAGGATCACCAATTAGGTAATCTAACAAAGCCGCAATAATTAATAAGTAGTCGTGCAAAATAAATTTCATAGTTAGGAGAGGGAACAGGGAACAGGGAACCTTGTGCTGAGCGTAGCCGAAGCAAGGGAACAGGGAACAGGTAAGGTTTACAGAGATTTTTTCTTCAATAACTATGTGCAATTAATTTTGCCTGGGTACTTATATAGATGTTATTAGTCATTAGTCATTAGTTATTAGTTATTAGTCATTAGTCATTGGTTATTAGTCATTGGGTTATTAATCTTCCCCAGTCACCAATCACCAGTCCCCAGTCACCAATCACCAATCACCAGTCCCCAGTCCCCAGTCCCCAGTCACCAATCACCAATCACCAATCACCAGTCCCCAGTCACCAGTCACCAGTCACCAGTCACCAATCACCAGTCCCCAGTCCCCAGTCCCCAGTCACCAGTCACCAGTCACCAGTCCCCAGTCACCAGTCCCCAGTCCCCAGTCACCAATCACCAATCACCAGTCCCCAGTCACCAATCACCAGTCAACTGACTAAACTACAAAACTTGCTTCTTCCCCTAGAGATGCTTGCCAACTTCGCGCATCATAATAAAGGTCTGCCAGAGTAATACTATACAAAGCTTCTTTTAACTTTTGGTTCAGTCTTTGCCACAGAGTAAAAGTTACCCAATCTTCCGCTTGAGCAGGTGGTGGACTGTTCAGAGGTATGTGAGTCATATTTTCCCCAGCAGCCTCTAAAATTTGTCCTATGGAAATTTGTGCAGGTTCTCTTGCTAATTGATAGCCACCAACACTGCCACGAATTGAGTTGACTAACCCAGCGCGACGCATTTCTATTAGCAGCTTTTCCAAATAGGGAGCAGGAATATCTTGACGTTTAGCGATCGCTCTGACAGATACAGGTCCATATTTCGGCTGTAAACTTAAATCCAGCAATGCCTTAACGCTATAGTGTCCTCTCGTGGTTAGTTTCATTTATTAGGGAATAGGTGACTGGGGACTGGGGACTGGGGACTGGGGACTAGAGACTGGGGACT
This sequence comes from Sphaerospermopsis sp. FACHB-1094, assembly GCF_014696195.1. Lineage (NCBI taxonomy): Bacteria > Bacillati > Cyanobacteriota > Cyanophyceae > Nostocales > Aphanizomenonaceae > Sphaerospermopsis > Sphaerospermopsis sp. FACHB-1094. The sequence continues at coordinate 2,696 of NZ_JACJPT010000149.1, forward strand.
AGGGACTGGGGACTGGGGACTGGTGACTGGGGATACAATGAAAGGATTTTGGATTGTTTTTGTCAACTCCAATCTAAAATCTAAAATCTAAAATCTAAAATTATTCTGACTCCTGACTCCTTGAACTCCTGACTCCTTGAACTCCTGACTAATGACTAATAACTAAAGACTTGAAAATCATCTTTATTTAGCAAACCACTTTTTTACGTCACTTTAAAAAACTTAAACAAATACAGTTTACCAGTAATTCACAAACTATATATATCTCTCTCTGAGCATGATCAGAATTTTATTTTAGAAAATATCTTGACAAGATTGATAATTGTGCAACAATTTCTGATAAGAGTGTAATATACTTGGCTATGCTGAGATAAAAAAATAAAGGACTCTGTTCCTGTTAGCTCAGTATCAGTTAAAATAAAATCGATTCAACCACTTCAATCATTTAATTCCGACCAAAGTTGATGCCTAAACAGAAAAAAAATGAACCCCTTGTTGGTGAAGAACTGCTCCAAAAAGTTAAGGAGCTAGAGAACGAAAGCAAGGAAGAGAAAGCTAAACAGTGTGGCTACTATACTGTTACCAAAAATGGTATAGAGCGCGTGAATATGATGAAATTCTTGAATGCCTTAATTGATGCCGAGGGCATTGAGTTGGACAGTACACCAGGTGCTAATGGCCGTGGTGGACGCAGTGCCAGCTATAGAATTAGCGTGCAGTCTAACAACAATTTACTCATAGGTTCAGCTTATACAAAACAGATGAATCTTAAACCTGGAGATGAATTTATCATTACTTTAGGCAAGAAGCATATTCGACTACGCCAAGTAGATCCAGAAGACAGAGAAGATGGTGAAGTAGAAGAAGCTACAGCTTAATCAAAATTTAGTTGTAGAGGTTTTCAGCTAGAAGATCAGTTGTCAGCTGTAGGGGTTTAGCAATGCTAAACCCAGACTTGCAGTTATTGATTTTTGTGTACTAACCAATCGGTTATCAGTTGTCAGCAGTTAAAAACCTCTTCCCCAATCACCAATCACCAATCACTAATCACCAATCACTAATCACCAAAGACTAATGACCAATAACTATATCGGTTGTTGGCAACATTGGTAAATAGTGCTGTAAAGCTTTGCGCGTAGCTGCTAAATTGCAAGTTAAAGCGATTTGCTCTTTTTCGAGTAAACCTAAAATGCAGTCGGGGTTGTTTCTTGCTACCACTGGTAGCTGATGCAAACCTCGCAGCGCCATACGATCTAAAGCTTCAGATAAAGGTTCATCTTGCCAAGCATAGAGAATATCAGTCGTACAAATATCTATGAGTGTTTGACTAGAAAAATTAGGCTGTATTTCACCAGGAGAATGTTGGTAATTTTCCCAAAGAGAAAGAGTGCGGTTAATATCGTCCAGAGAAATAATACCGACTAATTGTTCATTGGCATCAATGACTAAAGCACTGGGTGAGCGATCGCGGATCATTTCCATAGCAGCTTCTAAAACCCCAAGATTTGCCGGCATTTTTTTAGGATAAGAGTGCATAGCATCTGCCACAGAAATTTGCTGTACAATTTCCACTTGCTCATCTTTCAATTCCGAAAGACCAATCTGTTGTAGATTGGAATTAGAATTAACAGTTGGTTTAATTCCTTCTACTAACCAGACACTTAAACCCACCGCAGCCATCAAAGGTAAAACAATTCGGTAGTCACGAGTTAATTCAAACAACATTAAAATAGCTGTTAAAGGCGCTCTCACACTACCCGCCAAAACAGCAGCCATACCCACCATTGCATAAGCTGGAGGAGCAGCCATATATTCAGCAACTCCGGGAACTATCAAAGCCAAAACTTTAGCATAGGCAGATCCGAAGGATGCACCTAAAAACATGGCAGGCGCAAACAAACCACCTACAAAACCACTAGCAGAACTAACAGCCGTCATCAGCAGTTTCAACCCTATAAGTACAAGTAACAAATTCAAGGAAAACTCTTGATCTTGCAACATTGCTTGCACAGTTCCATAACCAATACCTAAAATTTGTGGGTATTGCAAAGCCACTAAACCAACTATTAAACCACCAATAATTGGTTGAATAGGTTTAGGAATCTTGCCCAAAAATTGAAACCCTTGAAAGCGTCCGCTAAAAAAAGCTTTACCTAAACTAATAGATTGTGTATAAGTCAAAGCTACCAAACTTGCACCCAAACCTAAACCCAGATAAAGCGGTAATTCTAAAGGACTGCGAACTTGATAAGCAGGTAAAGCAAAAGCAGGTTGAGAACCCAAACCAATTTGAGCAATTAAAGCTGCTACTACCGCTGCAAGTAAGACCACACTGACGGCAGAAGTAGCAAAAGAAGTAGCCCCCATAACCACCTCTAAAGCAAAAAATACCCCAGCAATGGGAGCATTAAATCCAGCTGCTAAACCAGCAGCAGCACCAGCACCCAACAGTAACCGCTGCCTCTCTTGAGAAACTTGCAGTACATCTGATAACAACACCCCAAAATTAGTACCTATTTCCACACTAGGACCCTCAGGACCCAAAGATGCACCACTACCTAAAGAAACAGCAGCAGCTATCATCTTAGTAACAGGTCGTAATTGTTGCTTAACTTCTCTACCCTGAGATAGAGCAATTAAAGATGAAAGTCCAGGTCCAAAATCTTCAGTACGCCAACGCATTAAGCCTACAATTAATCCGCCCAGGGTAGGAACACAAGCTAAAGTCCAACCACCCCAGACTCCTATCTGTCCCAAAAAATTTTCTAGCATCAAGTGATGAATCAACTCGATGAGATAATGAAAAGTGACCACACCCATACCCGTACCACCACCAATCAGCATGGCTAAAAACAGCACCACTGTTTCCGGGGATGGCTGAAGACGATTGATCAGATGAGTTAAACGAGCAGAAGATGTGGGAAAGGCAACTGGCTGAGTTACTTTCCTCAGTTGTGTAGGAGGCAAGAGAGTCATGGAAAAACGGTGTAAATGTAAGAAAAAATTTATTTTTTTTATTGGTTAATTATTATTGTGAGCCATGATTAAGCAACCAGACAAGTATGGTTGATATCCTTCATATACACAGTTTTCATCAACTCAGACAAGCAGTTAAAATTTTTATGATCAGAATAGTTGAAATAGGAGAGAATTATTAGTTAATACAAGTTGTTAGTTATCACAGTGAGTAGTTGTGATGGGGAGATAGATTGAGTATTCACTATCAGCTATCAGATGGAACAGAGAACAGGTAATATTTTTCGTTTTCCTGCCTCTTACCTCCTACTTCCTGCCCCTACTACCTCCTGAGATCAGAACTTGATTTCAGCCATACTTCTTAGTGAATATAGCTATTGTTATAGAAAGATCACTCTAAATTAAGCGGCTCTAAGGTGCATCAATGCCCGAATTGTGGAGCGCAAACACCGAGAGATGCTAACGGCGCACGTAATATTATGTTGCGTGCTTTGAGGGATTCCTCCTTTACCGTCAGTAATGATGGTATTGCTATCGTTACAGTTCGAGCTTTGTCAATCAATGCTCAGAAATGTTCAGCGTAAATGAATCAGTAAATGGACTAGGCGGAAGCTCTAGATGAATATACACACCTTTGATAATAATTATGTTACTTGTCCGATTTGCCAAAGAAATAACAGGACTAAGCCTGTTAAGACTTATATCGGATTATTTATTTGTCCTTATTGTCAGGAAAAACTCGTAGTTTGTAAAAGTGGTCACTACGTCCGTGATCCGTTTACTTGGAAAAAAATTCTTATCTCCTCGGCGTTGCGTCGTCAAAGCCGACCTTTAGCCAGGATGATTAGAGATTTGCCGCTTTTCAAACGTTATTTGTTGGCTTTAGCTATGGGAGGTGCAATTTTATTTACTACAATTGCTATCACCCAGGACAGCACAAAGTATAAACAGGAACTGCTTCCAGGAAGTGAGAAAGTGACAGGTGATTGGTGATTGGTGATTGGTGATTGGTGATTGGTGATTGGTGATTGGTGATTAGTGATTGGTGATTGGTGATTGGGCATTGGGTTATTAACTTCCCCCTGCGCCCTGCGCCCTGCACCCTGCCTCCTGCACCCTGCCTCCTGCCTCCTGCCCCCTGCCTCCTGCCTGGATGATTTACTGAGTGTCTTTTGTAATCAATTGCCAACCGGCGGATTTTCCCACTACTTTAAGAGATGGGAATTGGAGATTTTCTAAAGCAGAAGCATTCACAAGCAAATAGGGCTGCACATCATACTGCCAATGATATTGCAGATCGCCGGGGGAAGCAGGAATAATGGTGCGATCGCTATAAAAATTCAAGGATGAACGAGGGTAAGGAAAAGATGTGTAGATTTTCTGAACTGCTGGATTGGCACGTGCTATCATTGCTGCCACAGGCTTGACTGGATAAGCTTCTCCTAGTTCCCACATCCAGTAGTCAGATTTGATCAACAACAACAAACAAATATAACTTCCCCAAATTAAAATTTGCCAAAATTGCCGATCGCCTCGTTCTGCCAAAATTGCTGCTAAAGTCATAGTCAAAGCTACGGCGGCCAAAATCATCTGCAAGTCTGTTGTACCTGCACTACCCCAACTCAGATAAATACTAGCCGCAGACGCTACCAAAGCCAAGACTGCAAAACTGGTTATCCAAGCACGGGGATAGGATGAGAATAAACGCCAATTCTCACTCTGAGTTAAAAAGAAACCACAGGCTAAAGCAAAGCTGGGATAAATTGGTAAAATATACCAAGGCTGTTTGACGCTAACCAGAGAAATAAGTAGTAAATACACACTAATCCAAACTAGGATGAGTTTAGCCCAGCTAAAATTGCGATTTTCCCAGGTAAAGCCCACAGTTTGCGGTAAAAATACCAGCCAAGGCCATGTCCATTTGAGAATTTCTAGGAAATAATACCAAGAAGCTTCAGGCTGACCATTAGCAGCAGCAATCTGATTCCAGGTTTGATCGTCTAAATCAATTTGAGAGAAAGGATAACCATAGCGCAGTAGTTGGGCAACATACCAACCCAATACTGGTAAAATACCGATGAAGATTCCTGTCCACAGGTAGTAACTGGTGAGTAACCTTGGTGTATCCCAAAAGAGAAAAACTACAGCAATAGCACCTAAAAATATGCCCACTATGCCTTTAGTTAGGCAAATCAGCCCAAAACTGATACCGACACCAAGACAATAACGCAAGTCTCGGCGCGATCGCAACACACAGAAAATCATCACCATTAACAAACTTACCACTACGCCATCTAGCGTTGCTAATCTGCCATGACGCACTACTGGCAACATCGTCAGATAAATCAAGGCGCTATAAACCGCAGCCCAACGGAGGCGAAATATTTCTCTACCAATACAATACAGCAAAGGCACAGAAATGGCTGTCAGTATAGCTCCAGGTAGGCGAGTTGTCCATTCATTCACACCACCCAGGGAGTAAGCCCAAGCAATTAGCCAGTGCATGAGGGGAGGCTTGTTATAGTATGGTTCACCTCCCAAGGTAGGGTAAAGCCAGTGCATAGAACCTGCTTTGGCACGCCAAATTTCTTTAGCAACTTGTGCCACAGTCCCTTCATCCCAATCTCTGAGCGGCAGTCCGCCAAGATTGATGCTAAACAGCAATATTGCCACCAACAGCAATCCTATTAACCATAGTCCATCCATCCATCTGCCAGAGGTGCGATGCTGTTTTTCTAGATGAGTCCCAATATAGCGTCCTTCTTGCATATTCTATGCTAATCATTTTACTCACTGGTTTGATTCCATAGAGACCAGAGCGAATCTCCAATTTTGCCATACCTTCACAAACTATTTTCACAAGCAATGGCTAGATCCCAAATTACCTCAGTTTTCTCTGAAAAATAATAATTTTTTGCATAAAAATTTTTTAGTTATTTTTTAAACAATTTAACAAGATTTTTGCCAATTAAATGATATAAAGAATACAAGGTTAAATTGGTCAATTACGCTGAAGGAGTTTGGGAAATGCGCCTACCTGTCATTTTAGATATCGCCCTGGGTTTAATTTTTATTTACCTGATTTTAAGCTTGTTAGCTTCCGAAATTCAAGAATTGATTGCTACAATCCTGCAATGGCGTGCTGTACATTTAAAAAAATCAATCGAAATTTTCTTGGCTGGAGATGTTAAAAATTCAGAAGCCAAGGATATAATTGATATGGTCAACAAAATTTATAGCAATCCTTTAATTAAAAGTATTAACCAAGAAGCTAAAGGCATTTTATCCCAGTTACCAAGAAAATTCACTTGGTTTATGGGTGATATAACTAGTAAGATCGGAAGAACAATAAATAAATCACAGGTAAATCATAAGACTTTTAATCAAGATAAAAGTGCGCCTTCTTATATTCAGAGTGATACTTTCGCTACCAGTCTTTTAGAAGAATTACAACTGCCACAAATCATCCATGGTCTAACAGAAGTAAGACTAGAAAAATTTAAAAACCAAAGGTTACAAGAATTACAAACAATTTTAACTCGCTCACTCAGACAAATTCAAGAAACAGAATTACCAAAGTATATTGCCCAGGATATTAAAGATGATTTAGCAACTCTCACTTCAGAATATACAGAAATTGTTGAAGATTTTAAAAAGTACAAGTTTGATATAGATACAAGCGTTAGTCAAATGCAGGATAGCTTGGATAAATACATCAATAACTTTCATGCGAATATAGAAAATGAAAATCCCATACTAATAGAAACTTGGAAACGACTGCAAGCTTTACAGAAACACATTTTTCCCAGTGTTGAAGAAGCAATTATCATCGGTGGTTTAAAACCTAACATGAACGAAATTGTCCAATTACTAGATACAAGTAATACTGTTGTTGAGGAAATTCAAATCACTCTAAAAGATAAAAATAGTCAAAGCCATAAAACCATTAAAGAATTAATAGATACCTTACCAGATGGCATGAAGAGAAATATTGCTAACATAGCCAAGCGAGCGCAATACAAGGCTAAAAGTACAGAGGAAGGTATTGAAATATTACGGAGAGAAATTGAGAATTCTTTTGATAGTTCTATGCAAAGAGCAGGTGGTGTTTACAAACGAAATGCTAAAGGAGTCGCTATTTTAATTGGTATTCTCCTCGCTTTTGGTGCTAATGCTGATACATTTCATATCATTGATCGCTTATCGAAAGATACAGTTTTGCGAGAAGCAATTGTTTATAAAGCTGTGCAAACTATAGATCAACAATCTGATCCTTCCAACCTCAAAAATATTGACACTAAGGAGATTTTAGAGGAAATTAGTTTACCAATAGGTTGGACAAATGAAAACTTAGAAGATCAAATTGGTTGGAATCCAACGAAGATCAATGGCGTACCTATAATCAGTTTATTAACCATGTTATCTGGTTGGATAGTCAGTGGTGTAGCTATTGCAATGGGAGCGCCCTTTTGGTTTGATTTACTGAGTAAAGTTATGAATGTTCGCAATGCTGGTGGTAAATCAACAAAATCAGCTAGAAATCGAGATGCAGATTAATTGATATCATTCCGGCGCTGCCCGCCTGGTTTTAGGTGCTATGATCCTCAAAAAGCTTGCACTTTGTGAGCCATACTCCTAGCCCCTCACAGATAACTTTTTGAGCAAACCCTACTTAGGGTTTGCTGAATAAACTTAAAACCTTGATATATCAAAGGTTAGAGGCTGATAAACACAGAAATTAGTGCAAGGGTTTTGAAGGGTATACCGGAAAAAGTGTGCATTTTTGGGGATTTCAAGAGATGGCAAAGAAATTTTCCAATCTCCTCCTGACTCCTGACTCCTGTACGGGCGAAGCATTCGGAAAATAGCCTTTTCATAAAATTGATAATTTGTCGTCCGAATGCTTCGCCCCTACGAC